>NZ_FMWY01000013.1:0-77419 GCF_900103145.1 Nitrosospira sp. Nsp18
TACCATATCAAGGTCTCCTTTTCGGTAACCTTCAATATGGCGCAACGTTATTTCTCAGAATACCTTTCGGTTACATTTAATTCGGCGCAATTCGCCCGGTAGATCGGGCGGAGCGCAGCAGTCATGTTTAAGGAAGAGCGATTGAAAACGGGTTATTTCTATCTTGGGGCAATGCGCGAAGCGGGTTTATTCATGCTTTCCCCACCGATGGGCGGTGCATGGCGAACCCCCAGCCATTTTGGGCAACGGCTCAACAATCAAGAGGAACCCAGTTTATGACGAATGGATTCGATGCGCTCGCGGTTCACGCCGAGATCCGATTTTCCCAAGCGGGATGCCGAGCGAACTTGAATCACCCTGGCGGCGGGATCGAACCAGAACTCGGCATCGTCCACGTACTTCATGAGCCGGGTAGTGAACTGTGCATAGAGGTAGCCTGGCTCTCTTTTGACTATCTTGGCACCATCCATTGCCCTGATAACATCGGCGATGTGGTCCAGCGTAGCGTCCGGATCGCCTTTCAGCGGCAGCGGTGCTATCTCGGCATACGTGCGTTGTGGATGATCGGGGTAGAGCGAAGCCTGGCTCGACACGCTATTAGGTGTTTTCGAGGGAGGCTTGAGCCTGCCGTCATGTACGCCCAGGTCAGTGGGTGGCGCGCCTTTGAGCAGCCCGAGTTGACCGGCGAGTAACCCCGTAATGACGACAACGGCAATGACAACAAGCGCCCACTTTACAATAACCATGTCAATGCCTGGCGACCCCCCAATGTGATAGACGAGGAAAGCACTGTTAGGCCGCAGGCAGCGGCGGGGTCACAAATGTGGCCGGCAACGACAGCGTCATGTAATCTCGCCGGCAGTGGCGGCGTCAAATATTTTCCTTTGCCCATGCCGCTCCTTTATCCACCATGTCATCCGTTTGTGCCCGGCATGGCCGCGTCATCAGTGTCAAAAAAGGCTAGCCAATGGTCAAACTACTTGGTTTTGCTATTTGCCAGGACGAATTCTGCCAGACGTTGCGCCGGTTCGCCTTTAATGTTGGGAAATGCGGTCATCCCCATGCTTCCTTTCTGAACTTTCTGAATAATGGCATCCTTGTTCGCCATTGCGGTGCTTATAACCATCACGCTGCCGCTTTCCGGCTTATGGCATTTTGTACAGTTTGTATAAAATATGTCCTCCCCGCTGATATTCTCGGCCGGCGTGTAATTATCCGTCTTCGAGCAACCCACCAAACTCACCAATGCGGAAACAGTTAGCAATAAGGCCATTTTTTTCATTTTTTGCACTCCAATTTTTATAAGATGAACATTTCTTTAAGCTGCTATGAGCGGCATTATATCGTCCTTACGGATCGTTCAGGTATTATCCTGAATCCTGTAGGTCGACAGCTTATTTTTCAGCTTATTTGCCAGTTCCTTTGTCAATTAAGCGCTATACGAAGAGGTTTTTCGTACCCCTTTTTCGTACCCCATGAGCTTCGCCTTTTTGGTGAGCTTACTCAACCCCGTCCCCGTCCAACTGTCGGAGGGTTATTGCCGCGATTGTCCATATTGCGGTGAGCACGGCAGGATTCGATGAAGAAGAAATGAAGAAAGACCTTACGCCTTATCCGTTGCCGGCAAGTGACCCAAGAGTCGAAGAGCAAGCAGTACGGTGATCGGTATATAAATGAATAAGCCTGTAACCCCCAGAAGCGATTCTCCAATCCAGAAAGTGATGACGAGATTAAAGATCAATACCCCATAATATAGGCCGCAACCGAGCAACACGCGCCCGGTCACCGATGGGGCAGGGAAGAGGCTGGCTTCGGCCTGAAGTTTGCGATCGAGAGGAAGATAGGCGCGAAGAGAGAGGAAGCCAACGACAGCCCAGCCAATATAATTAGCTATCGGGATGCCGAAATGCGTGCCGGGATCAGGATAGTAATATATCCGACCGAGGAACCAACGGTCCCCGCGGAGCGCGACCGGATCGATGACAGCGTCGATGAACATGAAAAAAAGAATGGTAAGTACCACTGCCGGCCAGCCGGTTCTGGTTGCGAGAGGGAATCCCATCGGGATCATACTCATACCAGGGCGGGGGCTTGTGCCGGTGGCAGGCAGGAGAAAAGCCAGAGCCATGCAATAGCTCGCATAGAGAAGAAAGGGAAACGAAAGGGAATCCATCGCGGGGACATCCGAGATATACAATTCCTGCCCGACGGTTGAACCGGTATAGTAATACCAGCCGAAAGGAACGCCGGTGCGAGTGGAAGAGAGTTCGCACAGAAGCGCCACAATATATGTAATAGCCATGAAGCAGGCTGTCCTGCGCCAGCCGATCAGCCTGCTTGCGGAGAAGAGGAACGCGGCCAGGAACACAAATACATAGGGGCGAAGGATAACTGTCTTCAGCAGGAGACTAACGAATTCCATCGAATGTTCCATTTGTCCGGCAGATGGGCTCTTACCGGAGGTTGATCTCCTGGAGGTTTGTCTTCAGGAGCAAAGGAGCGCAATACATTTATTTTTGTACTATCTGGGCATCTTCCTGGCGTTTTGACGCCGCCCATCGGCGGACGATGACGCCGCCCATCGGCGGACGAGATTATATCCTTCATATTCGGTAATCGGAAACTATAAGGCAACAAGCAGAACCTCTGCCGGATTTTCCCGGGCGAGCAGGGCTGGCAAGAATCAAATTTTCGCATAAAACCAAATAACTCAAACAACTCGAGGGCAACAGAGAGCAACAGTGAACTCAGCGCATCATGCCCCGTCATCATCCTCATTGTTGATTGCGACCCGGGTCCTGTTCTATGAAAGCGCTGTCGTCAGTTGTATTCGAGTCATAATCGATTTGTTGCCGTTTTACTTCGATTTGGCGGGGTTTTACCCCTCAAATGCGGCTGCGAGAAAGATTTCTCCTACCTATACTTGTAAACCTTGTGACTTGGTGTCTTCCATGGATCTTTAGTGTTTTATTATTTTTGATGACTCTATCGTGAGGCGCGTTCTCAGATTTTTTGCCTTTGCAGTTTTGACTCTGCTTCTCGCCGCACTTGCTATTGCAGCCCTCCTTCTTTACCGGGAGGTTCTAACGTCTTCCTATCAAGCGCGGCAACTGTGGAATTTGGCCGATGATCTGCGCTGGGAGATGAAAAGTGGACCGAGCGACAAACCGCCTTTCTCGCAGGCGGGGCCATATGATATTCGCCTGGGCTATAGTCGCCTACCGGAATTGCTTCAGCATCTGGCAAAGCACGGCTTTCAGGTTCATGCGCAGGCACGGGTTTCTGCACGCATGGAGGAACTTGTAGAGCAGGGCCTGTTTATTCCCTATCGCGAAAAATCCCAGGCTGGTCTGCAAATAACTGCCGATGATGGCGAGCCATTGTATCGCGCTGCGTTTCCGGCGCGTGTTTACGAGAATTTCCAGTCAGTGCCGTCTGTGGTGGCGAATAGCCTGCTGTTCATCGAAAATCGTGAATTACTGGACCTGACCCAACCGAAAAAAAATCCGGCTGTCGATTGGAACCGGTTGGGTAGGGCAGTGCTGGATAAGGCGATTCAGCTTTTTCGTCCCGAGCACGATGTATCAGGGGGCAGCACGCTGGCAACGCAAATTGAAAAATACCGCCATTCCCCCAACGGAATGACGATGAATGCAACGGATAAGCTTCAACAGATTGCGTCTGCGTCCGTGCGCACTTATCTGCAGGGCGAGTACACACTGCCTGCGCGCAAACAGATCGTAGTGGATTACCTTAATACAGTCCCGCTTGCGGCAGCTGCAGGTTTCGGAGAAACGAACGGGATAGGAGACGGCCTGTGGGCATGGTATGGCCTGGATTTCGACAAAACCAATCACATCCTTAACTCGCGGTTTGTACAAGGAGACGCTCTTGCCGAAACGGCGCTCCTCTACAAACACGTGTTGAGCCTGATGATTGCCCAGCGTAGACCTTCCTATTACCTGATAGCGGGGCGAAAAGAACTGGGTGAACTTACCGACAGCTATCTAAGAGTGTTGGCTCAGGCTGGCGTGATACCGGATCGCCTCAGGGATGAGGCGCTCAAGCTGCCGCTGAATTTTCGTGTTGCACGTTCTCCGGAAGAAGGCAGGAATTTTGCGTCGAAGAAGGCTGTTAATGCTGTTCGCGTGCGTCTCGCCTCGCAGCTCGGGTTGCAACGCATGTATGACCTGGACCGCCTGGATTTGTCGGTGCAAAGCACGCTTGACTTGGAGCTACAGAAAAAGACCACCGATATGTTGCGCCAGTTGAAGGATATGGGACATGCGCAGGCTGCCGGGCTCTATGGACACCGTCTGCTGGGCACGGAAGATCCGGGAAAGATTATCTACAGCTTCACGCTTTCCGAATTGACGCCGCAAGGCGCCAAGTTTCGAATCCTGGCGGATAATTTTGAACAACCCCTGGACATTAACAAGGGGACCAAGCTGGATTTAGGTTCCACCGCAAAATTGCGGACGTTGGTGACCTATCTTGAAATTGTCGAGGCGCTGCATAACAAATATGCGGCGCTGGCGCCGAAAGTACTTAATGGACAAGAGGTTGACCCCGGCGATATTCTCAGCCGCTGGGCAATTGGTTATCTCCTGCAAAGCAGCGACAAGAGTTTGGCGTCCATGCTGGATGCCGCTCTCGAACGCAAGTACTCGGCTAATCCCGAAGAACGATTCTTTACCGGCGGCGGCTCGCACGTCTTTCATAATTTCAAACATGAAGACGACCGCAAGATCATGAGCGTACGCGAAGCGACAAGGAATTCAGTCAACCTTGTCTATATCCGCCTCATGCGCGATATCGTGCGTTATCACATGTTTCAGGTAGGAGGTTCATCGGCCAAGATACTCAAGGATGTCGGGAATTCGGGCCGCGTGGAATATCTCAAACGCTTCGCGGACAAGGAAGGCACGGAATTCATCAATCGTTTTTATCTAAAGTACAAAGGTAAAACAACGGAGCCGGGTGCAATCAGCAAACTGCTCTTCTCCAGTTTCCGGCACACACCACGCCGTTTGGCGGCCGCTCACCGTTATATTTACCCGGAGTCTACCCTTGCAGAGTTCGAGAAATTCATGGCGCCGTATCTGCCCGGCTTCAAAAATGTGACCCCGACAATGGTTCAAGACCTGTATGAGGCTTATGCACCCGGCAAATATTCGCTGGCCGATCAGGGCTACGTAGTAACCGTCCACCCGCTGGAATTATGGTTGGTACGCTACCTGAATTCCCATCCACTTGCCCAGTACAAGGACGTGATCACGGCGAGCAAGGACGAGCGAATCGATGTCTACCACTGGTTGTTCAAGACCATACACAAGAATTCGCAGGATGTACGCATTCGTGGTCTTCTGGAACTTGAAGCATTTCTCGAAATTCACCGTAGTTGGAAACGCCTCGGCTATCCGTTCGATTCGCTGGTGCCCTCACTAGCCACAGCTATCGGCAGTTCCGCTGATCATCCTGCCGCGCTTGCGGAATTGATGGGTATCGTTCTGAATGATGGAGTGCGACTGCCTGCCGTCCTAATCGAACGCTTGCATTTCGGAGCCGACACCCCTTTTGAGACGATGGTCGAACGAGCGCCCATTCAAGGCGAAAAAATGTTTTCTCCCGAATTGGCCGCGGCAGTGCGTGGCGTACTGACAGACGTGGTGGAGACAGGTACAGCTTCGCGGCTGGCGCGAGCCATGGTGGAAGAGGATGGGGCTGAAATTTCAATTGGCGGCAAGACAGGGACGGGCGATCATCGTCATATTACGTTTTCTTCGCCTGGTGTCATCAAGGAATCACGCGCCGTGAATCGCTCCGCCACTTTTGTCTTCTTCATCGGAGACCGCTTTTTTGGGACGATGACCGCATTTGTGCCCGGCGCGGACGCCGCCAACTATACGTTTACCTCAGCGCTTTCCACGCAAGTCATGAAGCATCTCCTGCCCATCCTGAAGCCCCTTCTCGACCGGGCTCAGCCGTTGCCGGAGCAAGTTCTGGCAAGAAATGCGATCAAGGGCGATCTACCTGAAGAAAGCAAAAAAGGAAGTAAAAAAGGAAGTAAAAAGGGAAGTAAAAAAGAAAATGAAAAACTGGAGGTGAATCAACTGGCGCGCAATTAATCGAAGTGCGCTGAAAACACACGAATACGATGGTTTAGTCCTCGGTATTGATCCACCATAAGAAGACGACAATGCCCAGCACAAGCCCGAGGCCCAGGATGGCCTTTACAAATTCCTTGACGAACCAGAACACCATCGCTTCATATAGATCCAATTGTTCATGCCCTTCTAAAAAGACAGCTATTTACGGGACCACCACCATAGCAGTAACGACAGAAACAAGGACACCAGCAAGCCTGTCGTCAGCGGAAAGTAGAGCCTGAAGTTTTCCCGCTCGATAATAATGTCTCCCGGCAACCGTCCGAATGGTAGTTTCGATAACCACGGCCATGCGACGCCCGTGACCAGCAGCAGTATCCCGAGAACGATGAGTAGACGTTGCATAAGGATTTCCTCGAGGATTTTTGCGAAACTTCTTCGGCACAATTTGGCGAGGAACACAAAAATCTACGGATTAGTGTAAACCGTTTTCTTCGGAAAGATCAATTTGCCCCTTCTGCTTCTGCCTCCGCCTCAACATTCACAAGATCAGGTCGGCACGCGGCCTTCGCCGGCTTCAACTTCTTCAGGGATATTTTTGCAGCTCAGCTTGCCGTTCCATTGATTCGTTTTTTGTTGGTGTGCTAACACACCGAAATACGGCACAGCCTCCGATAGAATTCCTTTTTGGATTTTTTGAGTGGGGAAAAATGACCCTACGCCTTGTTCTATCTGCCGCGCTGTTCACGTCACATGCTGCAATAGCGGCCGAGATAAATGGCTGTGCTATCACATCGGATACAGCAAGGCAACGGGGGGAGTGAAGGTCAAGGCCTGGAAAACGAGGTTGAAAAAGCTTTTTTATCGTAAAAATCGATCATGCCGGAACCTGAGCTCATCGCGTCTGAGCAATCTGAACAAGATGAATTGCTAAGCAGCCTGCAGCAGGAGTCGTTCGCGTATTTCATCCATGAAATCAACCCCGCCAACGGGCTCATCCGCGATAAATCGCGCCCTTATTGGCCGGCAAGCATTGCTGCTATAGGCTTGGCACTCGCGGCATATCCGGTGGGAGTCGAACGGGGTTTCATGACTCGCAACGAAGCGGTAAAACGCACACTCGCCGTTTTGAGATTTTTCACCAACGCGCCCCATGGTCCTGGAAGCGATGCTACCGGCTACAAGGGGTTTTACTATCACTTCCTTGACATGAATACAGGGAGGCGCGTTTGGAACTGTGAACTCTCCAGCGTGGATACTGCCTTTCTTCTCGCCGGTATGTTGGTTGCACAGGCTTACTTTCGGCATGAAACGGCAGAGGAGGAAGAGATCGGCAAGCTTGCCGATGCGCTCTACCGGCGGGCTGACTGGCATTGGATGCAAAATGGAAAGGCGGCGGTAAGCCACGGCTGGACTCCGGAGAAAGGTTTTTTGCCTTATCAATGGAAAGGCTATGACGAAGCCCTGATCATATACCTGCTGGGGCTCGGTTCGCCCACACATCCGTTGCCGAAAGAAAGTTACACCGCGTGGACTTCGACCTATACCTGGAAAAAAACGTATGACGTCGAACTGCTTTACGCAGGACCATTATTTGTCCATCAATTGTCGCATGCATGGATCGACTTCCGGGGGATTCGAGATTCATTCATGCGCGAGCACGATATGGACTACTTCGAAAATTCCAGGCGCGCGACGTTCGTTCAGCAACGATACGCCAAGGTAAATCCGCTTGAGTTTGAGAATTACAATGAGCATTGCTGGGGCATCACTTCCAGCGATGGGCCGGGGCCTGTCACCGAGCAGGTAAAGGGCATCCTCCGGGTTTTCTACGACTATATCGCCCGCGGTTCGCCTTACGGCCCTGATGACGGTACGCTGGCGCCATGGGCTGTGGTCGCTTCGCTCCCGTTCGCACCCGAGATTGTGCTTCCGACCATCGAAAACTTCGAACGCATGAGCCTGAGAAAAGCCCAGATGTACGGCTATAAAGCCACATTCAATCCGACCTTTCCCGTTGAACCCAACCGCGAATTTGGCTGGGTGTCGCTATATCATTTTGGTTTGAACCAGGGTCCGATCGTAATAATGATAGAAAACTACCGGTCCGGATTATTGTGGTCACTGATGCGGCAATGCCCTTACTTGTTGACTGGCTTGCGTCGTGCCGGATTCCGTGGAGGCTGGCTGGAAAGTTGAAGGAAAAAATGCCTGGTGAAAATATATCCGATCCGAGGACTCGTTGAATACCTGAATCCCTGGCACGTTCAATACTCAGTGAAGATCTGCTGAATTCGACAGAAATGCGCATCTACATTATGTGTTCAATTTCCGGTCCTGGTTTCCACATCGCCCGACGTGATTTAAAAGAACCGCATCTTTTTGATTTCACAGGCGCAGCAAACGGAGTAATACATTAGCCTTTAGGTATGTATGCCAGCGAACGGATTGGCTCCGTACCCTGGTCTTAAAATCCTGTTTCGCAATAACCGACCAACGACATGGGGTGTCGGTACTTTGCAACAGGTCGGTCCTTTCCGCGCGATATACAACCGTATATCGGTAGGGTATCAATCTTTCAACCATTCTTTTAAGGAGAATAATATGAATATTCTGACAAAGAACCCACGCAATCTCCTGATCGCCATTGCGGCGGTGTTTGGGCTATGTGCCGGGTCAAGTGTTTATGCGCAAGACTCGACCGATAAATCAAGGGTGAACGATAAATCGAAGCATGCGGAAAAAAGCAAGCAATATTCAAAGTCGGGAAAGAAGGAGGAAGGAACCATCATTGAAGTACCGGTGCTAATGATGGTGCCGGTGAAGGTATCGACCGATACGTCGGCGAATAGCGGGTGCTGGGTGAAGCTATACGATAAGAAAGACTTTAACGGCGATAGCTTGTTGATGGTCGGCCCCGTCGAGTTGCCGGTGATGACCGGACCCTTCGGCTTCAACTGGGAAAATAAGGTTCGCAGCCTCGAGCTCGGCCCCAAGGCCAATCTCACCATTTTTGACAATCGCAATTTCCGCGACCAGGATAAATTTATCGACGCAGGTGAAAAAATCCCCAATATGTCAAAAAAAATGGGATTTCTTGATGATTTCCGGTCGATGATGCTCACTTGCATATGAGCCGGTAAAAAGAGAGCTGGCGTTAGCTTGCCGATCCCGGCGTTTTCTGGGCGCTGGCGTCAGCCCATTAATCAATGGCCGCCTGTGCCGGCCTTCCGGCTTCCTTCCGAATCAGCATGAATCGAGAACGATGCGCTTGAGGATATGCAATCGGCGGTGAAAAAAATGCTCTGCGCCGGGCACGACGACCACAGGTAATTCCTGCGGAGCAGCCCAATCCAGGACAGTTTGAAGGGGAACCACCTCATCCTGATCACCTTGTATGATCAGGACCTGGCGGGCGCTTTCAATGTCGTGTTTAGTATTGGGTTTGGCGAGGTGGGGCGCGCTGAGCCGCTGAACGGCTGGAGCCACCAATACCACTATTTGCGGCTTGAGGCGTTGCGCCGCATAAGCCTGGACCGCGCCCCCGAAGGAAAAGCCTGCCAGTAGTAATAGTGGAGGGGTATCAAAAGAGGCAGCGAATTCGTTTCTTATGGTTTCAACCACCGCAAGCACGTCTTCCGTTTCACCCGCCCCGTTGTCCTTGCCTGAGTTAAGTTCGCCTTCGCTTTGTTCCACGCCGCGAAAATTGAATTTGACTGTGACAAATCCCAACTCGAGAAACGCCTTGAACAGCGTATGGACCACCTTGTTATTCATTGTCCCACCATATAATGGATGGGGATGGGCAACCACGGCAAAGCCACGGCGGTAGCGGAAATCCGGCTCCGCCAGAACCGTTTCCAACCTCCCTGCCGGGCCATTAATGAATAATTTCTGTGGAATATGTGAATTCAACAGTATGCTTGACAATATGGATGAAAATACGTTTATTGCCTGCCCTAAATTCGCAACCGCTCGACGATACGCCCGTTTTTCAAATGTTCTTCGATGATCTCGTCAATATCTTCTTTGTCCACATACGTGTACCAGACATCTTCGGGATAGACAACGATAACCGGACCTTCGTTGCAGCGATCGAGACAACCCGCATTGTTAATCCGTATTCTTCTGCTCTTGCTGTCGAGCTTGAGGGCCTTGATTCGCTCCTTGGCATAATCACGCATGGCCTGGGCGCCATGATTGTTACAGCATACGGCTCCCGGCTCACGCTGGTTTACGCAGAAAAATACATGCCGCAGGTAGTAGCTCATAATGTATTCAACGGGATGAGAAATAATGAATCAAAATTATTATACCGGAACAGTGATTACTTCTTCTACTGCTGAGTTAATTGGAGTTATTGCCCCCGCATGGCTTGCCTCGCAGATACTTTCGAGGAGCGCGAACAACGAACCTGGAACGAACCGCTGCTGTTTTTCGCGATTTCTTCTTTATTATTTCGGATTGTGCGGTCTATCTCAATTTAATTTCGGTCCACAGGCGGCTTAACACGCGGCGTTGTTTACGGTCCAGGTCCCGCAGCATTTCAAGGTGGTTCAGCATTTCGGGGGCTGGGAATATGGCTTCATTGTCTGCGATTTCTGCCTGGATATATTGTATGGCATCCGTATTGGGATTGCCGGAACCTATGAGATTGGTTAGCTCGGCGGAATTCCTCCCCTCCAGCATGAAGTTGATGAATTGATGGGCGAGGTCGGGACGACTTCCGCTTCGATGCAGTACCATGCTGTCGAGTGCCAGAACCGCGCCTTCTTTCGGAGTCGAGTAGCCGATGGTAAATTTGCGCCCGGTATTTCTGGCATCAAGCGCCGCCTGGAACATATCGTTGGAATATCCTTGCGCCACCCACAAGTTGCCAACGGCCAACTCCTTGATATAACCGGTATTGCTGAAGGCGGCCCAGTAGGGCTTGGCGCGCACGATCAGGTTTGCGGCTTCTTTCCAGTGCTTCTCATCGGTATCATTAACCGAATAGCCTAAATATTTTAGCGCCGCAGCCATCAGTTCGCGCTGGCTGTCGAGCACGGTTACGCGTCCTTTGATTTTTTCGAGGTATTTCGGCTCAAAAATGATTGCCCAAGTGTCGGTAGGGAGGCCAAGGCTCTTTACTTTCTCCTGATTGAAGCCGAGCAGGGTAAGCGTATAGGCATATGGAACGGAGTATTTATTGCCGGGATCGAATGTTGTATGGAGGTATGCAGGATTGATATTCCCGATATTGGTCAACAAGGATTTATCCAGCGGCTTCAGCGCGCCCTGGCGAATAAGGGTGTCCATTGCATTACCGGTGGGAATGATGAGATCGTAGCCGGTCGCGCCCGCCGACAGTTTCGCCAGCATTTCCTCATTATCGGAATAGTAATCCTGGGAGAGCCTGCAATTGCAGAATTTCTCGAAGCGTCTGACCGTTTCCGGCGCAATGTAATTATTCCAATTGAATAAATGCAGAACGTTTTCCTTGCTGGAGAGGACAATATCCTGATCCTGTCTCGCGCAACCCGTGGTGGACAGAACCAGCCATGCAAGCAGGAGCACGAACGATGCGGTCGGCGCTGGGGAGGTGCACCGCGTATTCATCATCATTTCGCCTTGCGCGACGTTGCGTTTGCGCTTGATGAGGCGTGCGATTCGAGCTTGGCTGCAATGATGATCATGACCAGCGTGAGCAGCATCAGCAATGTGGAGATGGCATTCACTTCCGGCGTCACCGCAACCTTTATCATCGTATAGATATGGATGGGCAGAATCGGTTCGCCCACTCCCTTGGTGAAGAATGTAATGACGAAGTCATCGATGGACAACGTAAACGACATCAAGGCTCCTGCAACCACTGCGGGCATGATCAGCGGCAGGGTGACAAGACGAAAAGTCTGCCAGGGAGAGGCGCCGAGATCGCGCGCCGCTTCAAAAATACTTTCGTCCATGCCCTGGAGCCGCGCCCGTACGATGATGGCAACGAAACCGATACAAAATGTGGTGTGCGCGATAATAATAGAAACCATGCCGAGCGTTAAATTAAGCACTTGCAAAAAGAATAGGAGCAGCGATACCCCCAGGAGGATTTCGGGCATCGCGACTGGCGTGAACACCAATATGGGCAAGACCTTGAGCTTATACCGATGTATCGCCAGACCGGCCATCGTGCCGAGCAATGTTGCGCTAAAACTTGCGCTGAGCGCGATAAACAGCGAATTACGCGCGGCGGTGAGCATTTCCGTATTCTGGAACAGCGTTTTATACCAGGACAATGTAAATCCCACCCACTCGGCATTCAGTTTCGAATCGTTGAACGAATACAAAACCACGATAGCCAGCGGAACGTACAGGAAGGCGTAAATCACGCCCGCTGCGGACCAAAGCCAGATATTGGTGCGGCTCATGCTACGCCGCGCGCTGCCCGGTGGCGGAGCGTGCGAACCAGGTAGCCAGCCCGGCGACGGAGAGCACTGCCAGCGTCAGCATGATTGATAGCGCTGAACCAAAAGGCCAGTCACGGGTGCCAAGGAATTGATCCTTGATCAGATTGCCGATGAGAATGTCGCCCGTGCCGCCGAGTATGTCCGGCACGGCAAACATGCCGAGTACCGGGATGAATACGAGTGCCGAGCCCGAAAAAACGCCGGGGAGAGATAGCGGCCAGGTTACGCGCCAGAAGCGCTGCCAGCCGTTGGCTCCCAGATCCTGTGCCGCGTCCAGAAGCGAGGGATCATGCTTTTCCAGGTTGGTATAAAGCGGTAGCACCATAAACGGCAGGTGTACATATACCATGCCGATCAATACGGCAAACGGCGAGAACAACAACGTCACAGGGGCAATCCCGAATGCTCCGAGAATAGTATTGATGAAATGGCTGAGTCCGGATTCCGGCCCAAGAATAATCATCCAGGCATAAATACGGATAAGGAAATTACTGGCAAATGGCAATACCACCAGCAGCACCATCAGATTTCGGAAACGTTTTTCACTGCGCGCGATCAGCACTGCCAGCGGATAGGCCATAACGAGACAAATGAGGGTAGTTGCTGACGCAACGCCGAAGGATTTGAGAAAAATTTCAGCGTAAAGAATGTCGCTAAAAAAAAACTGGTAAGCTTCGGCAGTAAGGCCGTATTCGCCGTCGACTGCTCCCGCGGGCGCAGTGATGGGCGCCAGGCCCCCGAACTCGCCCGGAAAGCGGAACGAGGTGAGGATCATAATCAGGCTGGGGACAACAAAGAACACGACCAGGAACAATAGCGGCGGTCCGCTTACCAGAAATCGGGCAGCGCGAGGCGCATTGGCTTCTTCTTTAGTCATTGAGAAAAATACCCGCATCGTGATGCCACGAGATGCTTACTTGATCCCCTACCTCGAAAAACTTTGCACGTCCAGGTGCGGAATTAGGCAGCAAAGCCTCTATAAAGGCACCATTGGGGAGTTCAACGATATAAGTGGTAACATCTCCAACATATAAAAAATCACGTACTTTACCGAGGAAATGGTTTTTCAGCCGCCGCGCTTCGGATGGGTGGGAAATCAATATCTGTTCGGGGCGTATCGCGATCGTACCTTTGTCGCCCGCTTTGATGCCTTCCTTGCCAGCGGTGGTAACTTCCCCCACTTCGCCCACATCAAGTCTCAAATGGGTAGGCGCAGCCTCCAGGACTTGCGCGTTCATCATGCTGATCTTGCCGATAAAATCCGCAACAAAGCGATTTTTGGGAAAGCCATAGATTTTGGAAGGTTCGTCGATTTGCTCGACATTGCCACGGTTCATCACGGCGATGCGATGGGACAGCGCCAGCGCCTCATTCTGGGCGTGGGTAACAAAAACGAACGTTACCCCAACCTCTTTCTGAAGATTGATCAACTCCATCTGCATTTCCTCGCGCAATTTGGCATCGAGTGCGCCCAATGGTTCATCCAGCAGCAACAATCGGGGGCGATTGACTAATCCTCTCGCAAACGCCACTCGCTGTTTCTGCCCGCCTGATAATTCGTTGGGGAAACGGTTGCCGAAATTCGACAGGCGGACACTGTCCAGTGCATCCGCTACCCTGGTTTGTATTTCATGTGTTTTTTTGCCGGCCATCCTGAGTGGAAACGCAATGTTGTCCGCTACCGTCATGTGCGGAAATAACGCATAGGTTTGAAATACCGTATGCACGGGGCGTTTTTCCGGGGGTGTGCCGACCATATCTCGTCCGTCCAGCAGGATCTGGCCGGAATCGGGAAGATCAAACCCGGCTATCATCCGTAGGAGCGTTGTTTTACCACAGCCCGACGGCCCCAGCAGCGTGAAGAATTCCCCCGCCTCCACACTGATGCTGACATTGTCGACCGCGGTATAGCTGCCAAAGCGCCGCGTGACATTACGGATTTCAAGTAGCGCCATTGCCGTGCCAATTAAAAGACAAAAGACGGGGATTTTACCAAAGTTTATCCATGGATTGACGAACCGCCATCGTTTGGAACATTGCCTTGGGCGCTGCGGAAAAGGAGATGGGTTGCCGGTTTATCGTTTCGTCAGGAAGATGCAGATGTTGCCGGAATGGACGCTAGAGTGGGCGGGCGTAAAATGCGTTCGCTAGTCGTTATTCCAAAGCTGAAGCAGTACAGGCGGAAGAGAACGAAAAAAAGGATTATCAGCCCTTATAGCCATAGCTGCCACAGCATTGCCACCGTTAGCAATACTATAAGGATGGAAAACAAGCGGTTCTGACGCCTTTTTTCGAGGATAAACTGATTCATCTTTTCTTCCAGCCCGCTTGTACGGACTTCCGTCAAGGCATGATGCATCAAGCGCGGAAACTGCGGCATGATGACCGCCCAGCTCGATGCTTCCTTCTGCAGCCGACGGCTGAGCCCGCGCCAGCCAAGCTGTTCGGCCATCCAGTTTTCCAGGTACGGCTTCGCGGTTGTCCACAGATCGAGATCAGGATCGAGGTCGCGTCCCAACCCCTCGATATTCAGTAGGGTTTTTTGCAGCATTACCAGTTGCGGCTGGATTTCCACGTTGAACTGGCGAGAGGTCTGGAATAGACGAAGCAGTACACGGCCAAAGGAAATTTCTTTCAGCGGTTTGTCAAAGATGGGTTCGCATACGGCACGGATTGCGGTTTCGAAATCATTAACACGAGTATTTTTTGGCGCCCACCCCGCCTCGACATGCGCTTCGGCCACACGCTTGTAGTCGCGCCGGAAAAATGCAAGGAAATTTTGCGCCAGATAATTTTTATCCTCGTCAGTGAGCGTTCCCATTATGCCGAAATCGACCGCGATGTAACGCCCGTCCTGGCCGACAAAAATATTGCCCGGATGCATATCGGCATGGAAATAACCGTCCCGGAATACCTGGGTAAAGAATATTTCCACGCCGACTCGGGCAAGCCTTGGAATATCGACTCCCTGCTCGCGCAGTTTCGCCACCTGACTGATGGGCGTGCCTTTTACGCGTTGCATCACCATAACGCCGGAATAGCAATAATCCCAGTAAACTTCCGGCACCAACAGTAATGGAGAATCCAGAAAATTACGCCGCAACTGGCTGCAGTTCGATGCCTCGCGCATGAGATCCAGTTCGTCATCCAGGTGGCGGGCAAATTCGGTCACGACCTCGCGTGGCTTGAGCCGCTTGCCGTCGGGCCACAGTGCTTCGACCAGCAAAGCGCCGGAATCCATCAATGCCACATCATGCGCGATGATAGGCGCGATGCCCGGCCGCAGCACTTTGACTGCAACTTCTGTTCCGTCATTCAGCACCGCCAGATGAACTTGTGCGATGGATGCACTGGCTACCGGTTCTGCATCGAAGACCAGAAAGACTTCAGTAACCGGTTTTCCATAGATCTGCTCCAGCGTTTTGATGGCGAGACTGGAGGGAAACGGCGGGACCTGGTCTTGCAGTTTGGCCAGTTCATCGGCGATATCCTGCGGCAGAAGATCTCGACGAGTCGAAAGCATCTGGCCAAACTTGACGAATATAGGGCCCAGAGTTTCCAGCGCGAGGCGAAGGCGCTCACCGCGCGCCCTATCCAGGCGTCGCCAGAACGTCGCTGCCTTGACAACAGGCCGCAGCAACCGCAGCCGCTCGTGGCCCAGAAAAAATTCATCAAGGCCAAAACGAAATGCTACAGAGAGTATTTTGAGAAGGCGAAAGAAACGCATTTATTCCATGGAATGGTAGTACGTCTGTATCTTCTCGGTTTTGTTTGTCGTGGAGTCGACTTTTTAGCGATCCAGCGCGTTCACGCGTACTTCCAGACTTGCCGCACGGCTCCGTAATGTGTTTATTTCACGAATAAGCTCATGCATATCCATGGATTTTGCAAGTAATGGCTGCTCTTCTGTCAGATATTCCACCAGCGTCTGCCATAAATTACGTGCGGTTTCAGCTTGCCAGTGCATCAGGCCTTCGCCAGCTTGCACCACCCGATGCGCGAGAATATCTCCCATTACACCGCTTATATCCTGCTCCACATCCCAATGCAGGTTTTTTCCGATAAGGAGAATTTCTTCCGCAAACTCGCTATCACCTGAAATTGTGACTTCGCGATATGCATCTTCGTCATGAGCAAGCAAGCGCGGTAATAAACCTGGAATAATCGTCAAGGTGGCGTCATCTAGAGCGCCCTTTACCGCCGCCGATACCTCACCGCTGGCCTGGATGGTCAGGGTGAGGTCAGGGAAGGGAGGGAGGCGAAAACGTGCCGTCCTGCCTGCATGAAGCTGCAACCGCTTGCGCGCCCAGTTCTCTCCACGCAACAAGTGGTTAAGCGGGGCTATCGCAACGGATGCCAGCATGGCAGGCAGATCTATGAAACTTGCTGAATTCCTGCCAACAGCCAGACGGATTCAGGGTCTTTTATATTCTTCTGCACGTGCCAGATTTCATCAAACGCTTCCGGTGGATTGGAAGACTCCCGTAATTGGCCGTTGAACCGGACACTGGCAATGGCCGTGTTATTTTCGGTAACCACCTCAAGCAGTTCCGCATTAATACCCATTACCTCGGTTCTTTGAGGCTCATTGCCGCGTTCGGTGATCTGCATGCTGATCTCCGCAAACATTTCCGGCGTAGTGTATTCCCGGATATCGCTCAGGTCCCGTGCATCATTGGCCGCTTGCAAGCGGATAAATGACGTTTTTGCATTGCGCAGGAATGGCTCGACCTGGAAGTCCGCAGGAATATTTGCGGTTTTGCTGGTGACAGCTTGTGCCTGGGCTGGCGTTGCGGTGCTTTCCCCCGCCGGCGCCGCCGTGGGTTCTGTTGCTGGCGCGGTCGCGCTACTGCCGGGGCCTGCTCCCATGCCCGAATACTGCATTGGCCGTGCCGAATGTTCCTGCCGCGGCTTGCGCAGCATGCGCACGACGAAGAAAACCGCAGCCATCAGTGCAGCCAGCATCAGCACATCCATCATATTGATGCCTTCAAACGCGCCACCCATGAACAATGCCGCCAGCAATCCTCCCGCAGCCAATCCAGCCAGCGGGCCCATCCACCTATTACCTGCTGCGGCAGGTGCCGACGCAGCAGGGGTTGTTTGCGCCGATTTGGGAGGAGTTTGCGGGCTGATGGCTTCACGTTGCTTGCCGATGCTCTTGCCGCCGCCGAAGCGCCTTGCTTCAGCATCAAAGGCGGCCAATCCGAAGCTTAAAATGGCCAGAGTCAGCAGGGTCAATATTTTCTTCATGATGGTCTCCTGAGAGGACGGTGAAAGGAAAGAGTATAGCATTATCGATTCACCTGGATGTTCCATAAATTGCATCGGATACGCCTGCCTGAAAGCGTTTCCCAAGGTTAATCACAATCTCGTCATGTCACTGCCCGGATAAGGGAACAAGACAAAAAAATATAGCTGATTTTGGCGAGTGATTGATGATTGTTGGCATCTGTATTCTGACCGCCATCGCCGCACTAAGTGCAATCTTGCCGCTTATTATTCCACTATTTGATAGGTGGGTTTATCACCCGGTAGCCGTGTTCACCTGAAGCCTGAACGGCTGTATCTGAAGCGCCGCTGATGGTGGAGATCGAAATAGAGTGTCATATGTTGGCTGGCATACAGACTCTTATGCAGAACCGTGTTTAATCAGTGAATCGATTTACTTGATGTCCAGTCTCGGCCAGTCCCTATGACTAGGGAGTGGGCTGTGATTGGCGATACATTTCTGCATCCATGACCACAATCATACTGACCGTTAATACTGGCAGCTCATCAGTTCGCCTGGGAGCCTTCACTTGCGATGGCGACACGTTCACCGAGCTGGCGAGCATACGGCATGACCTTTCCGCCGGCGAACCGTGCGTCATACTGAAAGAATTCATGCGGAGGCACGCGCTCACAGGGATCACGGTGGCAGCGCATCGTGTGGTTCACGGCGGTATGAATCTTGCCGCATCATGCCTGATCGACCAGAAAGTCGAGCAGGAGATCGAGCGGTTGACGCTGCTGGCACCACTTCACAACCCCGTCGCGCTGCGGTGGATACGCGCAACCCGCGAGGTGTTAAAGGACATTGTCCAGGTCGCGGTGTTTGATACCGCGTTTTTTACGGATCTACCGGAAACAGCGCGGGCGTATGCTATTCCGCATGGGCTTGCTGAAAAGCATGGATTGCGCAGATATGGCTTTCATGGGCTGGCGCATAAGTCAATGTGGCAAAGCTGGCGGGCGCTTCAACCGGACTCTTTGCAAAGTGCGAGAATAATTTCGATGCAACTCGGCGCGGGTTGCTCGATTACGGCGATTGATAATGGATTGCCACGAGATACTTCAATGGGGTTTTCACCCTTGGAGGGGCTCGTGATGGCGACACGATCAGGCGATATAGATCCGGGGCTCGCTACATTTCTCCAGCGTCAGGAAAGCCTCACGCCGGAGCAACTGGATCGACTGCTCAATGCGCGCTCGGGCCTGTTGGGTGTTTCCGGGATCAGCGCCGATATAAGTGAGTTGTTACGAACTCCGGATGAGCTTGCGCGGCTGGCGGTGGATTTATACTGTTACCGGGCACGTAAATATGTGGGTGCTTATCTCGCGGTATTGGGTGGCGCCGATGCCATCGTTTTTGGAGGAGGCGTGGGCGAAAATGTGCCGGAAGTGAGGGAAAAGATCTTGACCGGCATGGACTGGTGTGGAATTGCAGTGGATACCCAAAAAAATTATAGGGCCAAGGGAATATCATGCATCAGCAGTCCTTTCAGCCGGATCGAGGTTTGGGTTACGCCCGTAAACGAGGCAGTTATCTTGGCGCGCGAGGCGGAGGTTTTAACCTGAATCCGCCCCCGTAGCGAGCCCACCAAAAAAAGGTGAAGCTCACAGGGTACAAAAATCCTCTTCGGTTATAGCTCTTAGTTTACAACTGGCAACTGGCGGATTCCAATTTAATGGCGCCAGAAGCGCATTAATGATTTCAGGAGGACCATATGAGCGAAACCAAGCCGATAAGCACACCCGAAAATAAGCCGCTCTCCGCAGATGATTTGCGCAAGATGGACGCGTACTGGCGCGCGGCGAATTATCTCTCCGTCGGACAAATCTATCTGCTGGACAACCCTTTACTCAAGGCGCCGCTCGCGCTTGAGCATATCAAACCTCGATTACTTGGCCATTGGGGCACAACACCGGGGCTTAATTTTATTTATGTACATCTGAACCGGCTTATAAAAAAATATGACGTGAATATGTTCTATATAGCCGGGCCCGGCCACGGGGGACCGGCTATGGTCGCGAACACATGGCTCGAGGGTAGCTACAGCGAATTCTATCCCCACATTTCCTGGGATGCCATAGGCATGCAACGGCTGTTTAAACAATTCTCGTTTCCCGGCGGTATTCCCAGCCATGTGGCGCCGGAAACCCCGGGCTCGATCAACGAAGGCGGCGAATTGGGTTATTCGCTGTCGCATGCCTTTGGGGCGGCTTTCGACACCCCGGATCTGATCGTGGCGTGCGTAGTGGGGGATGGCGAAGCTGAAACCGGACCGCTTGCGGCCGCCTGGCACTCCAACAAATTTCTGAATCCAGCCCATGACGGCGCGGTGTTGCCGATCCTGCATCTTAATGGCTATAAAATTGCAGGCCCAACGCTATTCGCGCGCATCAGCCACGAAGAGTTGGAGATGCTATTCGCGGGCTATGGTTATGAGCCACATTTTGTCGAGGGGTCCGATCCCGAACTCATGCATCAGGCAATGGCCGCTACGCTGGATGTCGTGATCGGCAAGATCAGGGCAATCCAGCAGGAAGCGCGTAGCAATGGCGTATCCACATATCCCCGCTGGCCGATGATTATTTTGCGCAGCCCCAAGGGGTGGACCGGTCCGGAAGAGGTTGACGGCAAGAAAGTCGAGGATTTTTGGCGCTCGCACCAGGTGCCGTTTGCGGAGATCGGTTCAAAGCCATGGCACCTGAAGCTGCTCGAAGACTGGATGAAAAGCTACAAGCCGGAAGAGTTATTCGATGACAAGGGAACATTGGTACCGGAGTTGGCTGCGCTCGCGCCCCAAGGCAAGCGGCGGATGGGCGCAAATCCCCATGCTAATGGAGGCCTACTGCTGAAAGACCTGGAAATGCCGGATTTTCGCGATTACGCCATTGCTGTACCCACGCCAGGATCGGTAGTAGGCGAAGCCACGCGGGAGATGGGAAAACTTTTACGCGATGTCATGAAGCTCAACCTGGACAGCCGCAACTTCCGCGTGATGGGGCCGGACGAAACCAGTTCAAATCGCCTTGGTGCTTTGTTCGAAGCAACGGATCGAACCTGGGTGGCGCAAATCCTGCCGGAAGATGAGCATCTTTCCCCGGATGGGCGAGTGATGGAAATTCTTTCAGAGCATACATGCCAGGGCTGGCTCGAAGGTTATCTGCTGACTGGCCGGCACGGCTTGTTTTCATGCTATGAAGCATTCATTCACATCATTGATTCCATGTTCAATCAGCATGCCAAATGGCTCAAGGTCACCAAGGAAATCCCTTGGCGCAGGCCGATTGCCTCGCTTAATTACCTTTTGACATCGCATGTATGGCGCCAGGATCACAACGGTTTTTCTCACCAGGACCCCGGCTTTATCGACCACGTGGTAAACAAGAAGGCGGATATCATTCGAGTCTATCTCCCGCCGGACGCCAACACATTGCTTGTCATAGCCGATAAATGCCTGCGCTCGCGCAATTATATCAACGTTGTCGTAGCGGGGAAGCAACCTGCGCTACAGTGGCTGGATATGGACGCCGCAATCACGCACAGTACCGCCGGTATCGGTATCTGGGCCTGGGCGAGCAACGACCAGAATGGCGAGCCGGATGTGGTGCTGGCCTGTGCAGGCGATGTACCGACCCTGGAAACCCTTGCAGCGGTCGACTTGCTGCGCCATCAGGTTCCGGAGCTGAGGATAAGAGTGATAAATGTAGTGGACCTGATGACGCTACAGCCGAAAGAGGAGCACCCGCATGGCCTATCCGGCCGCGATTTCGACACGCTGTTCACTACCTGCAAGCCCATAATTTTTGCCTATCATGGCTACCCGTGGCTCATTCACCGCCTGACGTACCGCCGGACCAACCATGAAAATCTGCATGTTCGCGGGTACAAGGAGGAGGGGACAACGACGACTCCGTTTGACATGACCGTGCTCAATGACCTGGACCGTTTCCATCTGGTAATGGACGTGGTCGACCGCGTACCCGCACTAGGCTATAAGGGGGCCTATCTCAAGCAATTGATGCGGGATAAACTGATCGAGCACGAATCGTATATCAGGCAGTATGGTGAGGATATGCCCGAGATCCGCGACTGGAACTGGAGCTCCTGATCAGATCAGCTCGATCGTCATAGGTTTGTCACCGAGCGGGAACGAATATAAATACAAGTTTGACTACCTGGGAGAGGGAGGATTGATGATATTTCTCATCAATGCCATCGCAATTTTTGCTTCATTTTCGCTGAATCAGATACATGCTGTTTATTGGGGCGCCATCCTGCCGACGCTTTATGCGATTGTCGTGGCGCCACAGGCGTTGATCGCCAGACCCGAGATACCGGCGTCGGCGATAACGAAAATTCTTGCTGACAAGTGGGACAACGCGGAGGATTTAACCGCTTATATCGTGAAGTATTGGATGGCCTTCGCCCATCCCGCTACTTCAGGGAAGAAGCAGCGTAACAGCTTGATTTTATACCTGACATCGTTTTTCCTGGGCATCGTATATTTTCTCAGGGAATTGTTCGTTGCCGGCACTATCGTGTTTGTCATGGGATATATTCTCTATCAAATGAGCCTCAGAGCGGACAGGCCGAGATCGGTATATGCCAATACGGATTTCAGAGACGGTAGCGATAACGAGTTTGCGAGGGAAGAATGGGAACTGGCCGCCATGTCGATTGTTGCGATTTCCGATTTGTACCCGGATGATCGCGCGCTGAAGGTGTCGGCAAACGAGGTGTCGGAAGATGAGGACGTCAAGTCGCTGCTGGCAAAGCATCGTCATGACGGAAGAATGGGAGTAACTGGCTCACGCCCTGCGGCGTGAAGCGCCATGCAAGCTCTTGGTCAAGGACTTCAGGCATGCGACCGCGGCCACTAATGTGCTGGATCATCAGGCGGACATACCAGGATGCAGTAGTGGCTGGGGCATGCGAATATTGCGACGACGCGGATTTATGATCATCGCAAACTTGGCGGGAGGATGGTCCGACGTTTAAGGTACGCTGACAGCATGTGAGCGAGCTTAATGCAGGTCGAGCCGTTTTTCAAATACAGTCTGTTACACTTAACCAGCGTGATGCCAGCTTTAACGAGTTCATGGTTCCAGGCGATAAAAAGGGCTCTGTTGAAAAAAATAAAAAGGGTAGCGCACTATTGTGTTTTTCAGCGTAGATCGTCAATGGTCAGATTTCAAATGGCGTCATTTCCATGGGAAGCCTCATTGAAAGACAATCCGGTATCTACAGCGCTTAATCAATCAGATCAAGGATACAGTTCCGGTTTATTCTTTTTTTGCAACAGAGCCTTACATGCAGGAAAAGCATTGTCGTGAACGATGAGGAACCTATTCAGAACCGTGAGAAATTGGTTACGCTACGAGAAGACACAGTGCGATTTCGTGAAGATGCCGTCCATCTACGCGAAGACGCTGCCGTCTCGCGCGAGCAGATAATTTGCACGGCGAATACGGAACGGGAAGCGTCTGATGGTCATCTGGTTTTTATGCGGGAAGCGAACGCACAACTGGTCATCTCTGGAATTGAGGCTGGGCGAGCTAGTCAGCTGAAGGACGAGTTTCTTGCGATGATCTCCCATGAACTCAAAACTCCCTTGAGTGTCATCCTGGGATGGTCTCAACTCATCCTGGGGGGAAAGCTAAAGCAAGACGATATTCGTAAAGGCATGCAAGCCATCGAGCGTAGCGCTCGCGCCCAAAACAAACTCATTGAAGATCTTCTCGAAATGAGCAGTATGATTTCTGGCAAGGTACGACTTGACATGCAGCAACTGGATATAGTCAGTCTGGTGAGCGCAACGGTTGAATCAATGAGGCCAACCGCGGAAACCAAAAGAATTATTCTCCAAGAAACAACTGATCGGGAAGCCGGGTGGATATTGGGTGACGCTAACAGGATGCAGCAGGTTTTCTGGAACCTTCTTTCCAACGCAATAAAATTCACGCCTTCGGGCGGTAGAATAGAAATTGGTATGAAGCAGTCGGGCTCATTTTTTGAAATCAGAATCGATGACTCGGGTCTGGGAATATCAGCCGACTTTCTGCCCTATGTGTTTGAGCGCTTCCTGCAGGCTGAAACTTCACTTGCGCGACAGTACAAAGGACTCGGCTTAGGCCTTGCTATCGTCAAACAGCTGGTGGAACTTCATGGTGGAATGGTCGGAGCAGAAAGTCCAGGGATTAATAAAGGGGCTTCATTTATTGTGCAACTGCCGCTGCTGCCGTAACTGCGACAGACAGCAATGCAACCAACATTCTCTTGTTCTTCACTTCATTCCCTCTTGTCTCATCTATTGAAATTGTAGGAGCTAGAATTATGCTGGGCTCCGGTTCCCTTATTTTAAGGGTTTTTATAGTTCTGCCTATTGGACTTAGGTACACAGACAAATATGTAAGCCGCTTTTACAACTCCGCGTTATCCCCACATATCGTAATTGTCATTCTCCAAATTCGCGCTTAGAAAATTATCAACCAATCGCAGCCTGATTAAGCTGCCATACACAACATTTGATTATTTCTCGTGAGAATGCTTGTCCAATCTATTCGTATATTCTACCGATAAATTTCTGAGTAAATTTTCCGTCGCGCCGGTTGGTAAGGCCGAAATTTGTTCGAAAGTATTCCTCAATAAATCTTCCGCTCCAATTTTGCCTGGTGCAATACCGCGGTTGCGAGTTCTTCGATGGACTTGCTGGTTGCATCGAGATAGGAAATTCCTTCCCGTCGCATCAGCGTTTCTGCTTCACGTACTTCATATTGGCAATTCTTGAGAGAGGCGTACTCGCTGTCGGGTTTGCGCTCGCTACGCATGCGGTGCAGCCGCGCGGGATCGATGGTAAAGCCGTATAGTGTGTGGCGAATATCCCTGAGCTGGGCTGGCAACCCCAAGCAATTGAAGTCCTCGGGGATGAGCGGGTAATTGGCGGCAAAAATACCATATTGCAGCGCGAGATAGAGGCAGGTGGGGGTTTTGCCGGTACGGGAAACACCTATCGGAGTAATATCCGCTTTGTGCCAATTCTTTTGGGAAAGGCCATCGTCGTGCTCAAGGGTATATTTTATTGCCTCGATGCGCGGGAGGTGGTCGACGGCGCTATCGACCCGATGGGAAAGGCCCACGGTATGCGACGAATGTACGCCGAGCTCAGCCTCCATCTGGCCGATAAAAATACTGAAGCAATCCAGATGCAGCGCGTTGACAGAGCCAAGAATGAGTCGGAATTCCGGATTTACGAATGTACTGAATACCAGCGGGCGCACCCCATCAGCGTTAGCCCGCGCACTGTTCTGCCCGGCAGCGGCCGCAACTTTTTCTCGGGTATCAAGATAGGGTAGAGCAATTTCCTCAAACTGCACATTATCGAACTGTCTAAGAAGACTATGCCCCAGCGTTTCGACAGAAATACCCGTTCGGTCCGAAAGGAAAAACGCGGTTCGCTGGGGCGGCCAAGCTACAGTTGACATTTATCACCGTTCATCAATGACCATAATTTTGACTGGTCAAAATATCGCTTTTTAGCGTATAACACAACCGTTATCCGGGCGCGATTCACGCAATTTTGATCACTCGAACAGGAGCAGAAATTGAACGATTCACGATACGTGTTATGGTTTGATGAGTTGCGCATGACCGATGTGAGTAGTGTCGGGGGAAAGAATGCGTCTCTGGGAGAAATGATCAGCCAACTGGCCGAGGCAGGCGTTCGGGTTCCCGGTGGTTTTGCAACAACCGCTGATGCCTATCGCGATTTTCTGGATCAAGGCGGGCTGACGCAGCGTATCGAAAAGAGGCTTTCGGAGCTTGATACCGGAGATATCAAAGCGCTGTCAGCCGCTGGCGCGCAGGTCCGGAGCTGGATAGTCGACACACCGATACCCCCACGTCTGGAAAAAGAAATTTCCGTTGCTTACGACAAAATGCTGCACGATGCGGGGGGGAGTGAAATCTCTGTCGCGGTGCGTTCCTCGGCAACCGCCGAGGATTTGGCAAACGCTTCATTTGCAGGACAGCAGGAAACCTTTCTTAATATCCATGGACTGGATAATTTGCTCAAGGCGGTCAAGGACGTGTTTGCGTCACTCTACAACGACCGTGCTATTTCTTATCGCGTACACAAGGGTTTTATCCATTCCGAAGTGGCGCTATCCGTCGGTGTGCAGCGGATGGTTCGCAGCGACATCGGTGCCGCCGGCGTGATGTTCACGCTGGATACCGAATCCGGTTTTGATAAAGTGGTTTTCATCACGTCCTCCTATGGACTCGGTGAAACCGTGGTCAAAGGTGCGGTGAATCCGGACGAATTCTATGTTTATAAACGTACGCTGGCGCAAGGGAAACCCGCAATTCTAAGGCGCAACCTTGGTTCCAAGCTTATCAAGATGCAATTTGCAACAAGTAATGATACTGGTCATTCGGTGGAAACCCTGGATGTGGAAGAGGCCGATCGCGTGAAGTTTTCGATTACCGATGCGGAGGTGGACGAGTTGGCCCGTCACGCAGTCGTTATTGAGCGGCATTATCAGAGGCCGATGGATATCGAATGGGGCAAGGACGGCCTGGACGGCAAGCTCTATATATTGCAAGCTCGGCCCGAGACAGTGCAGGCGCTGGCCGGGGTGGATACGCTGCGGCGCTATCGCTTGAAGGGAAAGTCGGATGTGTTGGCTTCAGGGCGCGCCATTGGCCAAAAGATAGGCAGCGGACCGGTGCGCCTGATCTTGAACGCCAGCGAAATGTCGCGAGTGCAGGAAGGTGACGTTCTGGTGACCGACATGACCGATCCCGATTGGGAGCCTGTAATGAAGCGCGCTTCGGCCATTGTGACCAATCGTGGCGGCCGAACCTGCCATGCCGCAATCATTGCGCGTGAGTTGGGCATTCCGGCGGTGGTGGGTTGTGGTAACGCGACCGGGTTATTGACAGAAAACGAGATGGTCACGGTATCCTGCACGGAGGGCGACACCGGCCATATCTATCGGGGTGTCCTGGAAATTGAAGTGACCGATCTCGCGCTCAAAAGCATGCCGAAGCCACCAGTGAAGATAACCCTGAATGTAGGCAACCCGGAACTGGCGTTTGGATTTCAGCGGTTGCCAAATGATGGCGTAGGGCTCGCGCGGCTGGAATTCATCATCGCTCGCATGATCGGTATACATCCCAAAGCTGTGCTGCATTATCCCGATCTTCCTCAAGACTTGAAACAGCAAGTGGAAAGCCAAAGCGCAGGTTACCCCGATCCGGTCAGCTTTTATGTGGAGAAATTGACAGAGGGCGTCGCCATGCTGGGCGCCGCGTTTTTCCCCAAACCTGTCATTGTTCGTCTTTCTGACTTTAAGTCCAATGAATATTCCAGCCTTATTGGCGGGCAACAGTATGAGCCTACTGAAGAAAACCCCATGATGGGCTTTCGCGGCGCTTCACGCTATGTAGCGACAGATTTTCGTGATTGTTTCGAACTGGAATGCCGGGCATTGAAAAAAGCGCGAATTGAAATGGGTCTTACCAATCTGGAAATCATGGTTCCCTTCGTGCGGACGTTGACCGAAGCCAGGCGAGTGATGGAGCTACTTGAAGAGAACGGATTGAAGCGCGGCGAAAACGGGTTGCGGCTCATCATGATGTGTGAAATTCCCTCCAATGCGCTGCTGGCGGATCAATTTTTGGCGTACTTCGATGGTTTTTCCATTGGGTCCAATGATCTTACACAACTTACTCTTGGGTTGGACCGCGATTCCAGCCTCATCGCCGAATCCTTCGACGAGCGTGACCCGGCGGTGAAGGCGCTACTGCGGATGGCTATTCAGGCATGCCGTAGAGTGAACAAATACGTGGGGATATGCGGCCAAGGCCCATCCGATCACCCGGATTTGGCGCGATGGTTGATGGAAGAAGGAATCGAAAGCCTGTCGCTCAATCCTGATACGGTGGTCGATACCTGGCTGTATCTGGCGGAAGAAGCAAAAGAAAAGATATAATTTCAGCGGGCTTGCCGCGCGATCTCGAATATGTTTTGTATGAGGATATAAATGGCGAAAAACGGTATTCCCCGACATATCGGCTTTATTCCCGATGGTAACCGGCGCTGGGCCCAGCACCATGGCCTGCCTAAAGAGGATGGGTATGGCCGCGGCATTGACCCGGGGCTATCCTTATACGAAATATGCAAGGATCGCGGAATAGATGAAGCGTCTATTTATTGTTTTACGCAAGACAACACCAAACGGCCCAAAGCTCAGAAACTTGCTTTTACCGATGCGTCCGTGGCATTTGCTTTCGAGATTGCGCGCAGGGGAGCCGCCCTGCTTGTTGTAGGCGATGAGACTTCGGCGCAGTTTCCCACCGTGCTGGAAGAGTTCAGGACGCGCCAAGGCACGGGCATGAAAGTCAATTTACTTATTAACTATGGCTGGGAATGGGACTTGAGAGGTCTTAAGGACGGCAGCCTGCGTTCAAACGACGTATCGCGCCTGGACCTTATTGTAAGATGGGGAGGGGGGCGCCGCCTGAGCGGCTTTCTGCCGGTGCAATCGGTTTATGCCGATTTCTATATTCGGGACGAATACTGGCCGGATTTCCAGCCTCAGCATTTTGATAATGCACTGTCCTGGTTCAAGCGGCAGGACAGGTCATTTGGCGGGTGAGCTATTGCAGGTCCCGAATTGAAGTCAAATCTGAACTATTTCTAGTAGGGAGGTCCAACATGTCAGTTGCCTCAGATGCGAAAAGAATGTTCGTGGAAAATCTTAATTTGTATGGTGACGAGCAAGCCCAGCCGGAAAAATATAATCTTTACCTTGGCCTTATCTATCTGGCTGCGTCAGTGGAACAAATTCAGCAGGATTTAGAGCAAATCAAGCAAGCGCTAGCCAAGCGCGATTAACAGGCTGCGAAAAATCAGCCTGCATCCCGGACAGTCATGTCGTCCACTTGCAACTAATTTCAATTGTTAACAACTTAATCACATTTATGTGACGTCTTCTTCACATGTCTTATGGCAGTCTAGTGCATAACATATGTGAACCGCAAGGCTGCCTGTACGGCTCATAACTGTACGAGACGTAACATACAGCTATGAGACGGGTACCTAATTGATGAATTCGGCTGACTTACTAGGCTATTCCTGAGGTAACAATTCTTTGATACTTGTTTAGAGTCCAAAAGAGAAGGGGGAAGCTATGAAACAGGCTTTTTTTCATGTTCTGATGATTTGTTTATTTCTCCCGATGTTATGGGTGATCTTCGTTTCGCTAAATAGTTTTGGTTATCCCTTGATGGAACAATATACGGACAAGTCCGTCAAGTTTTTTATCGCACTTCCTTACTTTTTTCTTGTTGCGTCTGCATTATATGCGTCGAGCTGGATTGCCGAGCGGTTGGCAGTATATTTAGTGCGGAGTTTCGGGAAACCAGAGGAAAGCAACTGCCAGCCCGAGGATATAGCATGGCCAGGCAAGGTGCTTGATTCAGTCCTGTCTGAAAAAAATCGTTCCGTTTTCACCCAAAAGGTCGAGGTCTGGCTAAAAGACAACATAATGGCAAAAATCGTAGTGGGAGTTATCATTGGTTTTGTGCTGGCCATATAAAAATTCGGATCCGCGAGAAGTGCGGCAGCATTGCATTTGGCACATCCATGAGGCACAGTCCCATTAACTGAATAAATCCTAGTTAGCGGTAGGAAAGCGGCTTCGGGTTGAGATGTGGGCTTGGAAGACGGTAGGGGTCCGCGCTATGTCTATAAACGATAAAAATGACTTAGAGGAAATCTTCTAAGTCATTTTTGTTTATGGCACCGACACCAAGAGCGGACTCGGCGCTCCATTTTAGATGGATGGGTTTGATGGGCTTTATGACGCATCGTCGAAAAATGTGTTAGTTTTAAATTATAGCACTGAGATCGTGGCGATATTTCAACAAGTCGCATTCAATGCTCAGCTCCAAATCCTACTAAAAGTGTCGCCTTCATTCGAGGCGGTTTAACTTGTCTGACCGAGAATACAGAAGAATTAATTCTGTCAGGTTATTGTCCATTTTGAAGACTCTACTTATTATTGAAATTCCCCCGAGGAGAAATAAAAATGAAAAAATTGCTATGTGGGATTGGATTTGGAATTGCATCAGTGGCCTCGGCGCCGGCATCTGCAATCGTTGGATATGCAGACGAAGTGGTCGATTACTTTGACTCAGGCGCCGGTCCGATTGCCGGTCCCTATGGAGGGTTGGGAGGGTCGTTTCCAATTCCAGTACCTACCAGTGTTGTTCTAGGAAACGACGTTGTGGGCAGCGAGACTTTCCTGTCTTTACCGACCGACTCCTACGTTACCGTTCGCTTTACTGACGAGATAGTGAAAAATGGAGCGGGTTCCGATATTTTTATCCAAGAGGACGCCGCCGCGGGTGAAGTTGCGAATGTATACGTCAGTTCCGACGGAAACATGTTTACCTTCCTCGGCCTTGCGCAAGGGGGCGTACAAACGGGTCTCGACCTTTCATCAATTGGGTTTACTGGTCAGGTAAATTACGTCAAGGTTATGGGACTTGATACCAACGGAGGATCTCCAGGATTTGATGTTGTCAATGTGCAGGGACTAAATGTTATTCCAGTTCCGGAACCCGAAACCTACGCGATGTTTCTGGCAGGCTTAGGTCTGATGGGTTTCATGGCGCGACGCAGGTCGCACAGACAAGTTTCATAGTCGAGGAAGAAGACTGAACTACCACTTACTAAAAGTAGAACGTTCACCCAGATCGCCGAGGCACCTGGACGAGATGACGCGGACTTCGATGCTTATGCCAGCGGTGATCACCGTTTGAAGGGGATCAGGTCATTTGGGATTACATTACTCCCGTGTGAGTCACATTGTGAAATAGCAATGGCTGACAAGAAACAAGACCTGACCCGTCTGCTGCTGTTGTACAGGCTGCGCCGAGCGGCGAACTGCTTGAGCTAATTAATAACCTATCGTGCTGGATCGTGGCTTCCTTGACGTGCATGTTCACCCAAAACGGGAACGAATCAACGGGGTCAGACTCGGTTGATCATGAAATAACGGGTTTCGGCCCTATAGATTCTCAAAGGGGTGGGTGATCCGCGCCGTTGGCATCTAAATACAACATGCCCAGCTATGAATCAGAAGCGAAAAGTTTTGGTTGTTAAATGTGAGAGGCAGGTTTTATCCCGGTTTGCAGCAAGGTGGCGAGTGCCTCTGCCGTTATCGGATGGCTGAAATAGTAGCCTTGGCCCACATCGCAATGTTTAGCCAGAAGAAATGTGCGCTGTTCCGGTGTTTCCACACCTTCCGCGATGACGCGAAGCTTGAGGCTTTTGCCCATGTTGATTACGGCGCTGACAATGGTGGCATCGTCCGGGCTGCTGGTAATTCGGCTCACGAACGACTGGTCGATCTTCAGGGTATCAATCGGAAACTGCCTCAAATAGCTGAGGCTGGAATAGCCCGTGCCAAAGTCATCGATCGCGAGCTTGACGCCCAGGTCTGCAAGTCCATGCAGTATGGAATCAGTAAACTCGGCATCTCGCATAAGGACGCTTTCCGTCAGTTCGAGCTCCAGATAGCGCGGTTCCAAGCCTGTATTGTTAAGCGTCGCGCGTATATTTTCCAGAAAATCCGTGGCGTTGAACTCGAGGGCAGAGGTATTGACTGCAATGGTGATCGGCCGCAAGCCAATCCGTATCCAGGCTTGGGCCTGAAGACAGGCTTCGCGCAGAACCCATCGGCCAATGGGCAGGATCAGCCCGCAGTCTTCGGCGATGGGTAAGAACTGCAATGGCGGCATCAGCCCTCGTTCCGGATGCTGCCAGCGAATAAGCGCCTCGACACCGACAATCAAGTTGCTGTGAAGATTTATTTTCGGCTGATAATGCAGCACGAATTCGCGCCGTTCCAGTGCTCGGCGCAGACCGACCTCGATCGACTGACGCTGAACGGCCCGAATATTCATGGCCTGCTCAAAGAATTTGTAACTATCGCGTCCATTTTCCTTGGCGTGGTACATCGCCGTGTCCGCACTTTTGGTCAGGGCTTCGGCATCCCGCCCGTCGTCCGGGTAAATGCTGATGCCGATACTTACCGACACGTGGAGCTCAAGCTCACCGATGTGGTGTGGAACAGCTAGCGCAGTAAGTATTTTTTGCGCACTGATAGCCGCGTCGTCCGGATGCTTGATAGAAGAAAGCAGCACCACGAATTCGTCGCCACCCTGCCGACTGACGGTATCCGAATGACGCATACAACGCACCAGGCGGCGTGCAACCGACTGTGTAGCAGCTGGTCGCCAACGGCATGCCCCAGGGAATCGTTGATGTGTTTAAATCGATCCAGATCCATGAACAGCATAGCAAATTGCCGACCCTGGCGGCGGGCCAGCTCAATCGCGTGGCTAAGCCTGTCCTGCAGGAGCATTCGATTAGGTAAACCGGTTAGAACATCATGGTGGGCCAGATGATCCAGCTGAGCTTTAGCGGTTTCGACTTGCTGGGTCATTTTATGGGCTTCAATTCCAGAGATGACCAGCTGTGCGTTCGCGTCCTGCATCATCCTCAGGCGATCTTCGGATCTTTTTGCCTGTACCACATCTGCGGCGCGAATTACCCCCTCACGCAAGGTGGCTTCGCCTTCTCGTGCATGGGCTTCCCCTTCCCGTATCTGTGCCGCTCCCTCGCGCAGATGCGCAGCATTTTCGCGTAAGTCGGCCGCTTTTTCACGCATATGCGCGGCGTCTTCCCGTGCGGTGGCGGATTTTTCGCGCCGCAAAACAGCCGCCTCATCGTCAAAGACAGCACTTCCCCCGCGTGGGATATCCTTTTCCGGAGAAGCTGTCAACCTATCCTTATGCTGGCTTGAAAAGCGCGGTGGATCCGATTCGTCGGGGTCAGAAGCGCCGCCATTGTCATTTCTGCTCATTGCCACCTTTAATCACCTGATCCCTAACCAGGGCTGATGGTTGGCTTGCCCGACAGGATACCGGCATAACCGGACAAGGCCTCACCGATAATGATGCCTTCGTCTGTAATATCGAACAATCGAACGTCCTTGCTGTGATCGCTGCTACGAACTTTAACGACCGAGAAGACGCGCTTGAGCTGGCCTTCGAGTTCGACATAGCGCTGCACGATAATTGCGTCGGCGAGAAAAGCACTTCCAAACGGACTGAAGCGCAAATCAGTGTAACGATCTTCCAGTTCAGAGGTCATCAATATGGTCACGCCCATGTTAGTAAGCTGGGCAATCATTCTGTACAGCGATCCGCGAAAATCTTCGCTAAACTCGGGCGCCAGTGCCAGCTCAAACCCGGATAAGGAGTCAATGACGAGCCGCTTCGCCTGCATTTGATTAATCATTCCAATCAAATCCTGCAAGGTTTCGTCAATCGACAAATCCAGGGAACGTGTGTTAATCAAACCAACCTGCCCATTCTTCACCAAGGCAGACAGTTTGTTGCTCAACAATTGGCTTGGGCTCTTCTCAAACGCCGCAATTACACCTGGCTCCCCTCTGCGCGCACCTTCGCTGAGAAATTCCGTCGCCAATATTGTTTTTCCAGAGCCGGATGGCCCGACCACGAGTAGCGAATATCCCGCTGGCAAGCCGCCACCCAGCATTTTATCGAGGCCAGGTATTCCCAAGGAAATGCGTTCCTCGCCGATGGATACCGACTCAACCTCTGTGCCTTGTTCGATAATCGCACGGGGAAAAACTTCGATTCCTTTATCACTGATACGAAACGTATGCAAACCCAGTGCCTGAGCTTGACCGCGCATTTTGATCACTTGCATCTTGCGCACCATTGAATTCCGATGCATATTCTGTGAAAGCCACAGAATGCCGTCCGCCACTGTAAAGACGGGGCTTGACTCTGATTCCGGCGCCATGTATTCGCCGATTAAAAATGTCGTTGCCTGCCAGGTCGTCATTTGCATGCCCAGTTGCTGGACAAACCGCTGCAGTTCGAACTCGCTCTGTTCCCCCTGCTTCGCTGCCTGTACCACTGATCGAAACGAATCGACAAATACGAAGCTGGGAGTAAAGTCTTTTACTTCTTCCGCAATGCGCGCTAATACGCGGTCAAAATTTCCCTCCATGAGGTCGACAGACAGGTTGATGAAGCGAATGGATTCCGCAATTTTATCAACTTCAAAAAACGGAAACTGCTGTTGATAACGAAGCATCTTTAAAGCGGGTTCGCCGAGTACCGTGAAGAACAGCGCTCGATTATTCGGCGTTGTCAACGAAAACATGATTTGATGAGCGAGGGTCGTTTTTCCACTTCCCGGCGAACCTGCTATCAGGTTAAACGAAAATTCCGGCAGGCCTCCACCCAACAGGCTGTCCAGGCCCGGTACGCCCGTTGCCAGGCGACGTATGCTCAGCTTTTCACTCATTTTTGAACTCCTTGCCGGTCTCGTTCGGAATTTCCGCAGCCCAAGCCAAATGTAGAATACGGTTGATTAACTGCTCGCCGATTAACGAGGCCAGGATGTCGGTTAAAGTGATCAATAACAGGCTGTTTGCTTCGCGGACCTGCACAGGCGATTGTCCTTCAAAGCTTATTTTTAATTCTGCGAACCGGTGATTTTTCTGTGGCGACAAGGTAATCGCTGGGAGCTCAGGAAATGTTGACCGGCTCAGGAATATGCTTCTCACGTAAAGGGCATTGAAACCATCTTCACCTACAATCGAAATGATTTGGGTCGCCAATTGTGCCCATAATATAATTATGGCATCCGCAACTTTCTCCGTTTGCTTTGCCATCAGACTTTTAATTAACTGATGTCGCGGCAGGTCACGAGTTTCCATAAGAAAATATCAATGCGGTTCAGCTGACCAGGTTAGGGAGTCCCGGGTTTTGTGATTGGATTGTGAGTCTGTACATTGAATCGGCTTCGGGCACAGGCCGATATCTGGTTGGTATGCCGTTACGAAACGGCTATATCATAACAGCATGACTCTATTAGCACGCGCATTCAGCGCAACCTAAGATAAAGCCATTCGATAGCAAAAATATGAGCATTTCTGGTTCCCTTCTGCCAACGCCAGAAACGACTTTATCCGTGCCAAAAGAGAAAATTCACCAGTTGAGAGGGCAGCACGATTAGATCATGCAGCGACATCTCGGGATAGCTGTAATATGTTACAGGTATGAAACCGATGGTAAGAGTGAGCGCGCGCCACATCATACACATCTCAGATTGAAGGGAAAGCTAAGCTTTTGTTTTTATTGGTGCCGACACCAAGAGTCGAACTCGGGACCTTCTGATTACAAATCAGCTGCTCTACCAACTGAGCTATGCCGGCGCGGTGCAATTATAGATACTGGGGGGCAGGGTAGCAAACCCTCAACGAACTAACAAATAATGCGACTATTTTACGATCTGAAAGCGTCGCTTGTCACCCGTAGAGGGTGACGTACCTTTGGATAAGGGTGACTTGGCCAGTTCTTCAATACCAGCGTCAGCCGGTGTTGTACTGACGTCGCCCTCAAGGGTGAAAAGAACGCCCTGCGAGGTCTCTTTGGCAAATATTCCCTGAACCGCGCCAACCGGAACTGAAATTTCGCGTGAGACACCGCTAAACCGGGCGGAGAACTGGATCAAGTCATTACCCAGAGTAAGATGATGTGCGGCATCGGAGCTGATGTTAAGTATGATTTCACCGTCTTTCACAAAATTATCCGGTACGCGAGTCTGGGCATCTACTTTAACTGACAGATAAGGCGTGAGCCCGCTATCGGAGCACCATTCGTAGATAGCACGAATCAAATAGGGCTTGGTCGACAGCTCTTTCACTTTCGCATTGCCTTCTCGGATGCCGTGAGCGCGTCAATGAATGCTGGCCTGCTAAACAGCCGTTCTGCGTATTTCAACAACGGTGCAGCCTGCTTGGGTAGCTGAATGCCATAGTGATCCAATCGCCACAGCAGTGGCGCGATCGCCACATCCAGCATGGAAAAATCATCCCCCAGCATGTGTTTCTGCTTGGCGAATACGGGCGCAATCACGGTCAGGTTATCGCGAATCGCCGCGCGTGCTTTGTCCGCGGTTTTCGGATTTCCATGCTCGACCGCGTCAATATGACAAAAAAGTTCCTGCTCAAAGCGATACAGGAACAAGCGCGCACGAGCCCGCATAACCGGGTCGGCGGGCATTAGTTGTGGATGAGGAAACCGGTCATCAATATATTCATTGATGATGTTGGATTCGTACAGGATAAGATCACGCTCTACCAGCACGGGAACCCGGCTGTAGGGCGTCATTATCGCCAGATCTTCCGGCTTGTTATGCAGGTCGACATCGATGATCTGAAAATCCATACCTTTCTCGTACAGCACAATACGGCAGCGGTGACTGAACGGACAGGTGGTTGCTGAGTATAACGTCATCATATTTGGTTACTCTCAGCGCAAACGATTTGGGTACATCTTTCGTAAAGGGGAAATAATCAATGAATGTCCTTCCAATATTCATGTTTTAGCGCATAGGTCAGCGCCAGCATGCCAAACAGGAAAAGCATCACAATAATTCCTATTTGCACTCGCTTGGTTGCAGCCGGTTCACCTAGGTAAACCAGGAAGTTCACCAGGTCGGCCACATAGGCTTCATATTCTGTTTTCGAGAGCGTGCCTGGTTTATCCAGCTTCAGTTCCTTTACCTCATGCGTACCACCGTGACCATCGTCGACGGAGTTCGTCACCAGCGATTGCTCGCCCTGCAACTGATAGAGTACATGAGGCATGGCGGCTTTATCGAATACAAGGTTATTCCAGCCCGTAGCGGTGGAGTCATCACGATAAAACTTTCGGAGATACGTATAGAGCCAATCAGCACCACGAGAACGAGCGATTACCGATAGATCAGGCGGGGCGACACCGAACCACTGTTTGGCTTCTTTGGTTTTCATGGCGACAGTCATGAGTTCACCCACTTTCTGCCCGGTAAATATAAGATTGTCGCTGATCTGGTTCTCGCTCAGGCCGAGATCCCGTAGTCGGTTGTAGCGCATGTATTCAGCACTGTGGCACGACAGACAGTAGTTGACGAAAGTCTTGGCGCCGCGTTGCAGCGAGAGCTTATCGCCCGACCGGATTGGCGCCTGATCCAGCTTTACGGTTGACTCGCTGGCAAATGCGACAAGCGGAGCCAAGCATAAAATAGCTAAAATAGTTGTTATTTTTCTCATTCTTTCACCCTGGTCGGTTCAGGCTTGGTTTTATCTATCTTGCTGTACCACGGCATAAGGATAAAGAAGGCAAAGTAGATTACCGTGAATATTTGCGCAAGTGTCGTGAACAGCGGGGTGGGTGATTTGGTGCCAAGGTAGCCAAGTACGAAGACGCTAATGACAAAGAGCGTGAGGGCAAACTTGAAAATAGGGCCTTTATAGCGAATAGACTTTACGGGACTACGGTCCAGCCAAGGTAACAGCGCGAAGATCGCGACCGATCCGCCCATCAGCACGATGCCCCAAAGCTTGGCGTCTATCCACAGGAAATTGATGGTGACCGCCCTCAGCATCGAGTAGTACGGAGTGAAGTACCATACCGGTGCGATATGGTCAGGCGTTTGCAACGTATTGGCAGGAACGAAATTGTTGTACTCAAGGAAGTAGCCACCCATTTCAGGGGCGAAAAATATGATCGCGCAGAACACGATCAGGAACACGATGACGCCGAAAATATCCTTGACCGTGTAATACGGGTGGAAGGGGATACCATCGACGGGAATGTGTGTTACGGGATCTTTATATTTTTTGATTTCAATCCCGTCCGGGTTGCTCGAGCCGACCTCATGCAGCGCCAATATATGAACCACTACCAGCGTCACAAGTAAAACGGGTAGAGTCACGACGTGATAGGCAAAGAAACGGTTGAGCGCAGCATCCGAGAGCATGAAGTCACCCAGAAGCCAGTTCGAGAGTGTTTCGCCTATTACCGGGATCGCGCCGATCATGCTCACGATCACCTGTGCGCCCCAATAGGACATTTGCCCCCATGGGAGGATATATCCGGTAAACGCCAGCATCATCAGCATGAAGAATATTCCCATGCCGATCAGCCAGAGAAGCTCGCGCGGCTTGCGGTACGAGCCGTACATCATCCCGCGGAACATATGCAGGTAGACCACCACGAAGAACATGGATGCGCCCGTGGAGTGCATGTAACGGATCAGCCAGCCGAAATCCACGTCCCGCATGATATATTCCACCGAGGCGAATGCCATGGTGGCGTCCGGCTTGTAGTTCATGGTGAGGAAAATGCCGGTAAGAAGCTGATTCACCAGCACGAGCATGGCTAGCGAGCCGAAGTAATACCAGAAATTGAAATTCTTCGGCGCGTAGTATTCGGTGAGATGAGCCTTCCAGTTGGAAGTCAGGGGAAAACGTGCGTCTATCCAGTCGACCAAGGACGCTAATCGCTTGCTCATTTATGCGGACTCCTTACGATCAGACCCGATCAACAGGGTGGTATCGCTTAAATACAGGTGAGGGGGGACGACAAGGTTGGTAGGTGCAGGCACGCTTTTGTAGACGCGACCCGCGAGATCGAACTTGGAGCCGTGGCAGGGGCAGAAAAAACCGCCCAGCCAGTCGGCACCGAGGTCCGCAGGCGCAATATCTTTGCGGTATACGGGAGAACATCCCAGATGGGTACAGACCCCTTCGACTACCAGAATCGCCGGTTTGATGGAGCGTGTTTCATTCTGCGCATACTTGGGTTGCTGGTCTTTTTCCGATTTTGGATCGGATACCTGCCCGTCAAGCTTCTTCAGATCAGCCAGCATTTCAGGGGTGCGATTCAATACCCATACCACCTTGCCGCGCCATTCCACCAACAGCAGCATGCCTGGTTCAACCTTGCTGATGTCCACCTCAACCGGGGCGCCCGCCGCTTTTGCACGTTCGCTGGGCATCATGCTCATCATGAAAGGGGTTGCCACGGCAACGCCTGCGATCCCGCCCGCAATCGAAGTTGCGGCGATGAGAAAACGTCTCCTGCTGTTCATTTCCTGTTTTTTCTCAATATCTGCCATATTTTGCAGTCCCGTTTTTAATTTCGGACCTTCTAAAAAAACTCATAAAAAACTTAACCATTTTACCATAATACGTATCGAAAAATAAATATGCATTATAAAAACTATTGATTGGATGGTAGAAAACCGTACCTGATGGTTTTTATTGATCAACAGGTTGTGAGCGGGTACTTGCGTCTACATGCGTTCTTTCCGCCGACATCCGGCTTGAGTTTGATTTGATACAAAAACCGGTTACCGCGCAACATCGGGATATCTGCAAGGTTGTGACATTCATTTGACATAATATTCCCAGTGGAGCAGGCGGTCCAGAATACTGTCCAGCTGGCTTGATTAAAACAATCAAGTCATAATAGTCAGGTGGTCTGGTGATGTTTCAACGGATAAGATGTTTTCAGGTTCACGACTATGAAGCAACCCATTGTCAATTGCCCACATTGCGGCAAGATTATCGTCTGGGATACGACCAACCGTTATCGGCCTTTTTGTTCGGAGCGCTGCAAGATGATCGACCTGGGGCAATGGGCTTCGGAGTCTTATCGAATTCCGGATGCGGAAACGGATACGGATTCGGGCACGGAAAAACAGAAAGAAGATGTGTTTAAAGATGAGCAATAACGATCTGGCGCTGGAGTTCGAAGAATTGGCGCTATCTCAACACCAATAATCAGAACGAATAATCCGAATATTACCCGGCATTACCTCAGCCTCAGGCTGTTGAGCCGTATCCTTCACCGGGGTCCTTCAGTTGGCAAACCTTCCCGGATTTGCTCTGCAGGGCTGAACCTTTAGCCAATACCCCGCATCATGGCCATTCCATGTCCGCCATGTTCCCATGCCGTGGTTAAATCTTCCCGGCGCAGCCCGCCTAGGGCATAAACGGGTATCGAGCAATCCCGGATGAGCGCGGCAAATCCTTGCCAGCCTAGCGTCGCAGATCCGGGGTGACTCAACGTCGGCAGTACCGGCGCAAGCACTGCAAAATCCATACCCAATTGTTCAGCTCGAAAAAGCTCTTCCGCATTGTGGCAAGACGCGCCGCACCATTCGACATCCGGACGCTTCATGACGTCCATCAGTTGTTTTGACGCAAGATGTAGCCCGTCCGCTCCGGTTTTCCGATAAAAATCGACGTTGTCTATGCTGCCGTTTATCAATACTCTGGCGCCATGACGATGACCGAGTGCAATCACAGCGCCGATAAAAGCATTGAATGCCTCCTCCGGCATGGCTTTCTCGCGTACCTGCAACAGTCGTACACCTCCTTGCAGTGCGTGTTCGATCCGGGTTAGAGCAATATCTATCCCCAATTCCGCAGCATTGGTTATTGCATAGATTGCCGGCAAACCCAGCATCCGCAATACCGGTGTATTTGCCGGCAGCATCGGTTCAACGCTGATATCTTCCGCGGATTGCCAGGCCAATTCCTGATTTTCGCGGGGCTGCGGCTTTCCATGCCATTTCACTACGCGGTAAAAGTAGAGGCGGACACTGGCATGACTGTAGTTAAAGGTGCGGGTGATCCAGGGGTAGGCATGCTCGGCAAATATACCTAGCTCTTCCAGTAATTCGCGCCTTAATGCATGCAATAGTGGCTCATCGGGTTTCACCTTACCGCCAGGAAATTCCCAGTAACCTGCATAAGGCTTGCCCTCGGGCCTGCGCGCGAGAAGAAAACGGCCATCAGGGGCAGTGATGACCGCAACGGCTACTTCAGTGATATGAGTGGGAGAGGACATGGTGAGGAGATTTTTTGAATATCATGGCAGATTCTGCTTGCCCGCGCAGTCGCGTGCAAATTGCCATGCTACACGTCCACTTCGTGAGCCGCGCCCCAGTGCCCATTGCAGGGCCGCTTCACGTATAGGGGGAGTCATTTCTTCGATACCGAAATGGTTGAGCCAATGTCCGGCAATATCCAGGTACTGCTCCTGGTTAAACGGGTAGAAGGATACGCATAGCCCAAAACGCTCCGATAAAGAAATCTTCTCTTCGACTGATTCACTCGGATGGATTTCTTCCCCTAAATGCCGGGTATCCATATTGTCCCGCATGAAATCGGGCATCAAGTGGCGGCGGTTGGAAGTCGCGTAGACCAGAACGTTCTCGGATGCCGTGGCGATAGAACCATCGAGTACGACTTTCAAGGCCTTATAGCCGGGGTCACCCGCCTCGAATGACAGGTCGTCGCAATACAGAAGGAAGCGTTCAGGGCGATGGCATATCTGCTCGACGATGTCGTGCAGATCGGTAAGGTCATGCTTTTCTACTTCAATTAAACGTAACCCCAGGGCAGCATATTTATTCAGCATCGCTTTTACCAGCGATGACTTGCCTGTGCCGCGCGCGCCCGTAAGCAATACGTTATTGGCGGGACGTCCCTGTACGAACTGGCGTGTATTTTGATCTATGAGATTTTTTTGTCGTTCTATGCCTTGCAAAGCATCGAACGTTACGTGGTGAGGGTGGTTCACAGGTTGAATGGAGCCGGTACGACCGCACTTTCTCCAGCGAAATGCAATGGCCGAATTCCAGTTGGGGTCTACCTGCCCAGCCGGCAGCAGCCCTTCAAGACGGGAAAGCAGCGCTTCGGCCCGATCGTACAGCTTGTCCCAACCTTTCATAAGTTTCCAAATCAACCGTTAATTTCAAATTATAACAATCGCACCTTACAGGAGAATCATTTTCGCCTGTCATTAGGAATATCTCATGTAACGGGGTAAATATGGTTTTCGCTTTTTGCAGGTTGCAATTTTTTCAGACCGTCCCGAGTGGAAAGTGGGCGCCTGAATAATATAAGCCGGAGATTCAGACGAAATTCATATGTGTGCTATCGAACGGAACCGCTCAGCTAAGAAGGCCATGATCTGGTGTGTTACGTCCAGCGTATGCAAGGTGCCGCGGTTAAGGTATCTATCGTAACAGACTGTAAATAACGGAAACAAATAAGGTGGAATCACTGATGAGATGCAGCACTTATATTGCATGCTCTCCCGAAAGCTTCCTTTAAATCAAACAAAATATTTAGGAGAAAAACATCATGAATAATATGCCGAGTAAAAAATCAATTATTTCTCTTGCTTTGGGCTCCGCGCTGGCCGCCACGCTGGGTACCGCATCCGTTGCGTCTGCGGCCGAAAACCCTTTCGCCATGCAATCCCTCAATAACGGCTACATGGTCGCCCAGTCTGACTACGGTGACAGGAAAGATGGCGACAAGAGGGACGACTACGGCGACAAGAAAGATGGATATGGCGACAAGAAGGACGACTACGGCGACAGGAAGGATGGGTATGGTGACAAGAAGCGTGGAGAGGGTCGATGTGGTATGTCCATGGCCGATACCGACAATGATGGCCGAGTGAGCAGGGACGAGCATGCCCGCCATGCTGAAATAATGTTCGACAGAATGGATACCAACAAGGACGGGTACATCGATAAGGATGAAGCCAGCGCAATGAAGAAAAAGCGCCACCACGGCCATCATGGCCAGGGTTATGACCAGAAATCCTCCGGTGACGGGTACGGGTCCAGCGACGGGGACGGCGTGGAAATAACCCGTGATCGCGTATATGGATCGGGCCAAAGATACAATCGCGACTTCCCACATATGAAGCCCATGGGTGACTAAGAAGATGTTCAGTTACGTCAGCTCTCGCCAAAGGTCATGGTAGCAGGAGCCTGGCCATGAGGTGAAGCTTCGCTGGTTGCTCGTTGCGCCTGGCCGTTGCGCACCGAGCAACCAGCGATTGTTTCCTTACGACGTTGTCGGGCACAACGCAAATGCTAATTGTCTGTTAGCAGCCTGTCGGCCTTAAAAAATCGCAGCCGATTTCCTTTAAGCCCGACCGGCTGCTAGCTGCGATAATCCGCATTGATCTTTACATAATCATAAGATAGATCGCAGGTCCAGATGGTGGTCGAAGCTCGTCCTCTATTAAGCACGACACGCACGGTGATTTCGGATTGCTTCATCACTTTTTGACCATCTGCTTCACGGTAGCTGCGCGCCCGGCCACCATTTTCTGCAACCAGAATGTCATCGAGATAGAGTTGCAGTATATTGACGTCAAGATTTTCTATACCCGCATAACCTATTGCCGCCAGAATTCGGCCCAGATTTGGATCAGATGCGAAAAAAGCGGTTTTAACCAGCGGAGAATGAGCAATGGCATAGGCAGCCTTGCTGCATTCGTCCAGTGTCTTCCCACCCTCCACCTGGACGGTAATAAACTTGGTTGCTCCCTCACCGTCGCGTACGATAGCCTGCGCAAGCGACGCTGCAACCTCGGTTATCGCGTTTCGCACTTGGGTGAATTGGGCACTTTCATTATCTGAAATGACCGAATTGCCCGCCTGGCTGGTTGCTATCAGGACGAGTGCGTCATTAGTTGAAGTATCTCCATCCACGGTGATGCGGTTAAATGTATTCTCCGCGACATGTCGCACGATTTGTTCCAGCAGTGGCTGACTCAGCGCCGCATCAGTCGCAATGTAACTCAGCATTGTCGCCATGTTTGGATGAATCATGCCCGAACCCTTGGCAATACCCGTGATCGTCACGGTTGTGCCGTCGAGAGAAATCTGTTTCGATACCGCCTTGGGCACGATATCTGTCGTCATGATTGCCTGGGCGGCAGCAAACCAATTGTTCGCCTTAAGGTCGGCCACCGCCGCGGGCAACCCGGTAATAATTCTTTCCAACGGCAGAGGCTCCATAATTACACCGGTAGAAAATGGCAGCACTTGCCGACTCTCGCAATCGAGCAAGTTGGCGAGTTCAACGCAGGTGGCGCGGGCATCCGCAACGCCGCCTTCACCTGTGCCAGCATTTGCGTTGCCGGTATTAATAATCAGTGCGCGGATCGGGCAGGCGGAAGTGGAGCCCAGATTCAAAAGATGTTCTTTAGCGACTGTCACAGGGGCCGCGCAAAACCGGTTTTGCGTAAATACACCGGCCACCTTTGCGCCTTCCGCCAAAACGATGACAAGCAGGTCTTTGCGACCGGGTTTTTTGATCCGTGCTTCGGCGATGCCCAACGTTACGCCTTTAATGGGGAGCAGATGTTCGGGTAGTGAAGGGGTAAAGTTGACTGGCATAATGACGCTATCGGTAATTCGCGGGAAGTGACGTGTTGTCGAGTCTCGATCAAAACAACAAGGTGGTATTATCTTCGGCCCTTGTCTTCAGGCTCGAAAAAAAGATCGTTCTCGCATATGCTAACTCATCTTTAACTCTTCTTTCATATTTTCGTTTTTTTGGCTTCTAATGATTATCAATATCAGCGTAACAAACAGAAATTCCAGTTGCACCATAAATAATCGCTTATCCTTTTTTTTTCTTGAATTTCTCGCAGTCATGAAAATAATTTTGGCAGATCACTTATTACATTCCATGGGCAGGCGACTATTCCGTAACCAGGGATCGAGGAGAAATGCATGAATTGCGATAAAGAGCTGGATGTGTGCGGCCTGAACTGCCCGTTGCCTATCCTGCGCACAAAAAAATCCCTGGTGGATATGACTACCGGCCAAGTGTTAAAAATAACCGCAACCGATCCTGGCTCAGTAATTGATTTCCAGGTCTTCGCCGATCAGACGGGCAACGAGTTGCTGTCCTTGTCGGAAATAGCGGGGGAATTTATCTTTTATATGAGAAAGAAATGACGACGAGGATTTATCCTGAATCCGGTAGTTGGACCCGGTAGCGGCCTCACCCGGAAGGTGGGCGCTAAATAATATAAAATATTGTTATTAATCATAACACTGAGCTATTGAATAGGCGGTCAACTACCGGATTTAGGTTTATATGAGGAGAAACCGAATTCGGGCTCTTGCAATCATCCGCATGGATGCGATCGAAGCTTTTATAAACTGCACCATCGGGTTTTCTGCGTCGTCCCGCTGAATACTTGCATTCAAAGCGCTGCACACGCATCGGCAGCCTCGGCAAGTTTTCGATATCGCGCCAGCCAAGGCAGTGGAATGGGAAATGCAGAATCGTTTTGCATCGCTGCATGCGCTGCGGCCAGGGCGCCAAGCATGATCGAGCGGCCGCAACTGTCTCCGCCGGCGCGAATGTTGGATTCTATTGCAGTACGATAGTCAGCCGCGCGTTGCGCAATATGAAAAATGACTGGCAGGCCCTTCCGCGACATGGCACGCCCGGCCAAATCGCTCCGTCACCGCAATGCTATCCAGTTTCGGTATGGCAAGCGCCTGTTCGAGTAATGGTTCGAGGATCGGACCTGCAAACGGTAGAGCATCCGCCAGAGCCTGCGAAATCTGCGCCCCATGCAACAGCTTGAACAATGCTACCGAGGAGCACCGCGCTGCGGCGAGCGCCAGTTCATTATTATTTGTTACGCGTACCACCTTCTCGACGCGCTTCATGAGATCTTCCAGCGTTCCGGAGTGGGTCGCAATCAATGCCGGCAGCGCTGCCAGCGCCGGATGCTGATCATCATCTGCGCCGGATGCAGCGGGAAATTCCGCTGGTTCAAGGGATAACAAAGTGCGTAACGTCAGGCGGGTCGGGGAATCGATATAACCGACGAATTCGCCGCCGGGCCCAAAATACGCGCGGTATTCAGCCTGATATTCATTACGGCTGAAGGCGCCGTGCTTCGCCAGATGTTTCAGCATCAATAAGCAGACCTCACCGTAGCCGCTCGACTCGCCGAATACCTTCCGACCGTGTGCGAAGTAGCCCTTTGCGTCGGCATAGTCTGTTGCCTCCGGTTGAAGAAACACAAGTCCCCTTGCTGCCTCAATCTCTGCAATGCGCGCTGGATCATAAAGCCAGTGCAGGCCAAGCGCGGCGGAATCAGCAACAAGCGCGCCCAGAATGGCAGCGCTATTCGCATTTTTCATCGTTTATATTCGGCTCCCACTCAGGCAATGCGTTCCATCAGAACCTATTCAAAGGTCCAGGACATTTCCGCGAACTAAATTTCTTCTTCTACAGGTAGTCTTCGTGCTTCGTCTTCCAGCATTACGGGAATGCCATCCTTGATGGCAAAAGCCAGCCGATCTCCTTTGCAGATCAGTTCATTTTCGGCTTTTCTGTAGAGCAGCGGTCCCTTGCACAGCGGACAAACCAGGATATCCAATAATTTTAAGTCCATAATTTCCTCAGCTTCCTCAACTTTAAAGGGGTTACGTCAATCAGACCGATTATACTCTGTGAAAGACGGCGGTTATGTAACGGAAACTTCAGTTCGTGAAAGCGCTACATTGCAGCGCATTCTTCCGACGCGCTGCATACGCCATCATCCGGTTGAATTGTTATGTTCCCCCTCACAACGCTAAATACTTTACTATAATTGTCCGCCGCGCCGGAAAGGCGTGTTTCACCATTGAGGGGAGCCCTATCTGGTGTTTTCTGTGGTGAAAGTGATATGGTTATATCCCGCCAAACGCGCGGCTTCCATCACCGTTATAACGGACTGATGTGTAGCGTCGGCGTCTGCATTGATAACAATCACCGGGTCCGGCCGATCAGCCGCTGCCACGCGCAATTCCTCGCTTAGCCGCTCCATACTGGAATCTTTAACGGGGGTACGGTTGACGGTATAGTCCCCCCTGGCGTTTACTGAAATATCGATAACATTTGGGTGAACAGCGGACTTGTCCGAATTTGCTTGTGGCAGACTGATTTCGAGTTCGGAAAACCTTGAATAAGTGGTGGTGATCATCAGGAAAATAAGAATCACCAGCAATACGTCGATCATTGGCACCAGGTTGATTTCCGGGTCTTCTTTTTGTCTGCCGCGTTGAAAATTCATTGTTTTTGCTATATTCCCGTAGGTGAACGGTAGTCAGAAAAGCGGGTCATACCTGAAAATCGACAGCTGATTTCATCAGTTGTGCGCCGATTTCCCGGTTTACTATTTCTCTGCCTTGTCGCGCTCGGCAGGGTATTTATAAGTCATTCCTCAGGAACCGGCCAGCGGTTGTACTATTCCTTGTCTCGCCGAAGAATCATCCTGGCGTTCGCCATGAACGATCTCTACCAGCTTCAATGCCTGCAATTCCATTTCAATCACCAGCGCATCCACTTTAGCGCGGAAATAACGATAAAACATCATGCTGGGAATGGCTACCAGGATGCCGAATGCGGCATTGTAGAGTGCAACGGAAATACCATGGGCGAGTTGTGCCGGATCACTACCGCCAGTAGGAGAATTCACGCCAAAAATTTCGATCATGCCGACCAGGGTTCCGAACAAGCCCATGAGGGGGCTCACGGATGCAATAGTTCCTAAAGTAGTGAGATAACGTTCGAGGTCGTGGGAGACAGCGCGGCCGGCTTCTTCAATGGATTCTTTCATGACTTCGCGCGTGCTTCTGTCGTTTCTCAATCCTGTGGCAAAAATCTGCCCAAGCGGAGAATGTTTTTGAAGGCGCGTGATCATATCGGCGTTCACGCCGCTGTTACGGTACTCGTGTACCACTTTGGGCAGCAGATCTCTCGGTGTAACCATGCTCAGACGCAAGGCCCACATGCGTTCACCGATAATGCCCATGGCAACGATAGACGCTAAAATGAGCGGCCAAATCGGCCAACCCGCAGCTTGAATCAAAGCGAACACGCAGTCACCTCCAGTGCCAAAATCAGAGTTGTAATGTATCTTGCCCCTGTGATTTCGGCAAGGACGCGTTTTTTTCTTGTCCACAATTGCTGTGGATAAGTTTGTGGGTAATCTGCAAATAGGAGCATTAAGTCGCCCTGCCATAACGACTTTTTCTGATTAGATTAATTTTTGTACTTCTCAATATTGATAAAAAACAATGACTTATGAGTATGCTTCAGTACCCATGCGGGTTTGCCGGCACAATTACGCAATTTTCGTGACAGGTGGGGATTATTGTAGAATGTCAAGATGAATTTCATTATGGAAATGGAGATCGCTCGCCCCGTCTTGAGCGTGAGCGAATTGAACCGTAGCGCCAAGGACTTGCTTGAGCAGGCTTTCCCATTGTTATGGGTAGGGGGCGAAATTTCGAACATCAAGCGCTACGGGTCGGGCCATTGGTATTTTTCACTCAAGGATGCGGATGCCCAGATACGTTGCGTTATGTTTCGCGATAAGAATCAGTATCTGGACTGGCAGCCCAGCGATGGTATGCGTGTAGAGGTGCGCGCACTGGTGACGCTGTACCAATCCCGGGGAGATTTTCAATTAAACGTCGAGACTATTCGACGCGCCGGACTTGGCTCGCTATTCGAAGCTTTCGAGCGACTCAAGGCCAGACTGGGAAAGGAGGGGTTGTTTGATGCCGACCGCAAGAAACCGCTACCGCTATTCCCGAGGCAGATTGGTATCATCACCTCTCCGGCAGCTGCCGCATTGCACGACGTACTGTCCACGCTGAAGCGGCGTATGTCTTTCGTGCCCCTGATCATTTATGGCACGCCGGTGCAGGGAGCCGGTGCTTCAGCCAAAATAGCGGCAGCCATTCGAAATGCGGGAAATCGTGCCGAGTGCGACGTGCTTATCCTCTGCCGCGGCGGGGGTAGTATCGAAGATCTGTGGGCATTCAATGAGGAGGCAGTAGCACGCGCAATCGCCGCCTGTCCCATTCCTATCGTGAGTGGCGTAGGTCATGAGACTGATTTCACCATTGCTGATTTTGTGGCTGACGTTCGCGCTCCGACGCCTACCGGCGCCTCCCAGCTCGTCTGCCCGGACCGCAAGGAATTAATACGGCATGGAGAAATCTTGCACGGACGCCTGCAGCGAGCAATGCAGCGTTGCATTGAAAGTCGGATGCAGCATATCGATATGCTCGAATGCCGCCTGGTGCATCCCGGAAAACGGATCAATGATCAGCTTGGGCATCTTCAGCATTTGCGCGAACGCCAGGCTCGCTCATGGCACCAGGATCTGGCACGCTACTATTGGCGTTTGCGTGAGCTTGACCAGCGTCTCCTGATCGCCAGCCCCGATATTCCCCGTTTGGTTGAACGCCAGCGCGACCTCGGGCTGCGCATGCGCCGGGCCATTGCCGTTCGCATCGAAACGCTTGTAATGAGCTTGCAGCGCCAGCAGGAGAATCTTGCCCATCTTAACCCCGAGTCGGTGTTGGAGCGTGGCTACAGTATTGTTTATGGCCCCGGCGGTGCAGTGGTGAGAAGTAGTGATGAGATCGACGTTGGCGATACCATTCGGGTGGAGTTTGCCAAAGGGGGGAGCAAGGCACGCGTGACAGAGAAAAATGAGTAACTAAGAGTAACTACTGACCAATGTTTGAAATTTACGATCGGTGTAGACATTTTGGCAGGGGTGATGCAGACTACGAATGTTTTAAATATCTGTATCGATTATCTATCCTTCAGCGCCTCGGCTGTCTTTGCGCGTAAAAAGATATATGTGCTGGGGCCTGTGTCCTATCAGCACATTCTTTAGTCTTCTCATTCAGAAAATAGGTCTCCGATGTCAAGAGTTTTTCTCACCCTGGGTGCTGTCAATGCATTTTTATGCGTCGCCTTGGGCGCTTTCGGTGCGCATGGCTTGAAACAACGGCTTTCTACAGACATGCTTGCCGTATACCAGACGGGCGTGCAGTATCATTTTTATCACGCGCTGGGCCTTATCGCCGTCGGCCTCATACTGCTGCATCTTCCTGCATCCAGACTGCTCACATTGTCGGGTTGGCTGATGCTTGCCGGAATTATTCTTTTTTCCGTCAGTCTGTATGTCCTGAGTCTGACGGGAATACGCGGGCTCGGTATCATCACGCCATTTGGCGGCGTCGCGTTCTTGAGCGCGTGGGCGATGCTTGGCTATGGGGCGTGGACTGCGAAATAAACAGTACGAAGTCGCCATGCTAATTGTTGTGCTCCCGGCTTTATCGTGACGCTCTACTATTTTTTCGCGCCCTGTCCGCGAGGACTGGAACCGGCACTCGTAACCGAGTTGGAGCAGCTTGGCGCCTCTTTTGCCGTAGCGCGCGACGGCGGGGTCCAGTTTCAGGGCGACTGGCACATCTGCTATCGGGTTAATATGGAAAGCCGCATTGCCAGCCGCATTCTTTGGCGGGTCGCGCGCAATGCCTATGTCAGCGAAGCCGATGTGTACGAAACAGCTCACGCATTACCTTGGAATGAATGGTTTTCCCCGGCTGCAACGATTCGCGTCAACGTGGCTGCCATCAAGTGTCCGCTACGCAGCCTGGATTTTGTCACGCTCAAGATCAAGGATGCGGTCTGCGATAAATTCCGCAGTACGGTTGGCTGTCGTCCCAGTGTCGATACAGTGCAGCCGGATATTCGCATTCACAGCTTTTTGGATGCCCGGGAATTTACTTTATATCTTGACACGTCCGGCGATGCCTTATTCAAGCGCGGCCTTAGAAAAAATACGGTTGAAGCGCCCATAAGAGAAAACCTTGCCGCTGGAATTCTAGCCCTGGCGGGTTGGCAGCCAGGAATTCCATTGCTCGATCCGATGTGTGGCAGCGGCACATTCCTGCTCGAAGCAGTGCAGATTGCATTGAATATCGCGCCGGGGCTGGGGCGGAGCTTCGCTTTTGAAAAGCTGACGAGCTTTGACAGAAAGCGATGGGAAGAGATTAAAGAAGCAGCGCTGGCACGGCAGAAGCCGAGAACGCTCCAGCCGATTTTCGGCAGTGATTTGTATGGGGATGTCGTTTCCGTCGCGCGCGCAAATCTATCTGCTGCGGGTTTCTCTGAAGTGGTGACGCTAAAGCAGGCGAACCTGCTGGAAATTTCCGCGCCCGCGGCTTCCGGATTTCTTGTAACCAATCCCCCTTATGGGGTACGTTTAAGTGAGCAGCAAGAGCTCGCGGAGTTTTATCCGAAACTGGGAGACGTACTGAAGAAAAAATTCAGTGGATGGAATGCTTATATTTTTACCGCCGACCCGCTTCTGCCAAAGCTCATACGTTTAACACCTTCGCGCCGTGTGCCTTTGTTCAACGGGGCGCTGGAATGCCGTTTGCTGGAATATAAAATGGTACTGGGGGGCATGCGAAGGGTGAAGAAAACGGACGTCAACCAGCAGCCCGATCAAATCCTGTAAGCCGGGTCATGTGAGCCGCATGAAGCCAGGAATAAGAGTAATTTTTCTACTGATATTTCTCGGTTGCGCCAGCCTGGTCAGTTATGCCCTTTATTTACAGCTGGTAAAGAGCCTGTTGCCTTGCCCGCTTTGCGTTGTTCAGCGCGTTGCCTACTGGCTGGTGGGATTAATCGCGCTATTGGCATTTCTCCACTCTCCCCGCGCAAAAGGGTTGGGAATTTATAGCGGCTTGACGGCGGCCTTTGCGTTTTCCGGAGCGGCAGTTGCTTTGCGTCAGGCCTGGCTGGTGCGCTTTCCCGAGGCATTCGAATGCGGTATCAGTCCTGAAGAAAAGTTCTTGAACGCGTTGCCGTTAGCACAATGGTGGCCCAGCATGTTTGAAGCGAACGGGGACTGTGCCGATGTCACCTGGAAGTTTGCATTACTTACGCTTCCGGACTGGTCCGCAATTTTTTTCATAATCTTTGGCAGTTTGGCGGTATATATTTTACGTGCCACGCGCAACCGCCATTGATGAGATGAATGGGAAAAAGCGCGCCACTAAGCGTTATTTAACCCAAGCGGATACCAACATATTCTAATAATAACGGCCTTGAAATCTCGGCTTGTGCCCCTATTTACAATGTGTCTTCTACAATTGGAAACGGAACACACTTTATGAAACGAATTTTTCTTTTTGTTATCACCAACCTGGCAGTGTTACTGGTGCTAAGCATTACGCTGCGGATATTGGGCGTCGACCGCATGCTGGATGCCGAGGGTGGCGGTATAGACTTCAATTCATTGCTTATCATGTCCGGAGTGATAGGTTTTGGCGGTTCGTTGATTTCGCTCGCAATGTCCAAGTGGTCTGCAAAACGCATGACCGGAGCAGTTGTCATTGAGCAGCCTTCTGACCCGACCGAGCGCTGGCTGGTTGAGACAGTCCGGCGCCAGGCCGAACTTGTCGGTATCGGCATGCCGGAGGTGGCGATCTATGACGCGCCGGATGTCAATGCATTCGCTACCGGCATGAACCGCAACGATGCATTGGTGGCGGTGAGCTCTGGCCTGCTTCAGAGCATGCATAAAGATGAAATCGAAGGCGTATTGGCGCATGAAATAAGCCACGTCGCCAATGGCGACATGGTTACACTCGCATTGATCCAGGGCGTGGTTAATACATTCGTAATTTTCCTGTCAAGAATAATCGGCCATTTCGTAGACAGGGTTATATTCAAAACCGAAAGGGATCACGGCCCGGCTTTTCTGATTACAACCATCGTGGCACAAATGGTGCTGGGAATACTTGCAAGCATGATAGTCATGTGGTTTAGCCGCCAGCGGGAATTCCGCGCAGACGCAGGTGGTGCGCGTCTCGCAGGACGTAATAAAATGATCGCGGCGCTGGAGCGCTTGAAACAGCGGCATGAACCGACACAATTGCCAGAACGACTGGCGGCATTTGGTATTTCGGGAGGAGAGGGCGGCCTCAAGAGTTTATTTATGTCGCATCCGCCACTTGAAGTGCGCATTGCAGCGCTACGTGCAATGTCCTGAGTGGTTCATCGTTTGAGATAAAACGGCGGTAGGCTGATATGGCCACCGCCGTTTTTTCTTGCCCCTCGACTGTCCAGCAGGAAGTAGATTGGCTCACGCAGAAACGGGAGCGTTCGGCAAGTCGTCAAGCGTAGCCATAAGTCCGAAAGGCCAAACTGACGCGTACTAGTGCTTAGGGAAGCTAAGGGTTATAACCGCAGGAATTGCGCTGTGGACAGGCAGGCGCTAAATTAGCGGCAATGCAATCCTTTACCTGCTACGACTATGGATTGCATTGCTTTTGCGAGCAGGGAACGGTGAATTATCTTAAATCCTTTTTATAAGGAAGCAGGAGGAATTCAGAAGATTTTAATTTAAAAATTCAAAATTAATCATTATCTTCATCCTCTTTTTGCGGAGGGGGATTTCCGTCATGCACCAAATTGCGCCGCCGCTGGAGGTAGGCTTCACGCATGAACTCGTATTTATCCAGCGCAGCCTCATCCAGCGTCTTCTCGGATTTAAGCAAGTTGGAACGAGTATCAGTGGCTCTGCTTGCCCCCACTACCGGACCTATAAAAGGAGCAACGAAGAAGCTGCCGACGAAAACAGGATCGGAAGCTGCATCGATCAAGCGCCCGCCCGCGTCACGGATCGAGCTGGGACCGAAAAAAGGAAGCACCAGATAAGGACCGCTTGCCACCCCGTGGTAACCCAGGGTTTGCCCAAAGTCCTCGTCATGCTTTTCCAGGCCGACATCGCTCGCCAGATCAAATATTCCCACGAGGCCAAAAGTGGTGTTGACGATCAGCCGCATCCCGCTAGTCGCCGCGTTGCCGAATTTCAGTTGCAGAAGGTTATTCAGCGTCACCGGTATGTCGTTGATATTCGAAAAAACATTTCCTACCGCAGTTTGCAGCGGGTCGGGCATCAGCCATCTATAACCTTTGGCCACCGGCCTGAACACATAATCGTCAGCGGATTCATTGAACCTGAATACCGCGCGATTCATCGGTTCCCAAGGGTCTCTTTTGCTAAAACCCGGATAAGTCGCCGGAGGGGCGGCATTTTTAAATACTGGACCTTCATACGCTTCCCGCTGTTCTTTTTTCAGGTTATCAGTTGTTGGAGCAATATCCTTAACCGACGCGTTCGTATCAGGCGAAGCGCTCGTGCTCGTGTTGAGCAGGACCCCTGTATCATCCGAAGCGCTTGAGTTTATATTGGCCGAGGTGGTGGTATTCGTATCGGTGATTTTATCGGCTGTGGTGCTCTTGTTGGTTGTGGCGCAACCACTAAGGAAAAACCCCAAAAGCACCATTGATAAGGTGGAATATCTGACGAAATGAGTCATAGTCGGGAGATAGAATGTTCTGCCATTGATGGGGGTTGAAAAACCTACCCATTATATGGTTAATCCAGGCGGGACGGGCAAATTTTTTCCAACAAAAAAAAGGGTCCTTCGTGTGTTTTTTTTCGCTGAACATACGCCAGTCGAAAGAAATGACCCTAAGCAAGGATAGACCTGTTTATAGAGGGGTTTGCTCGAGCTGATCGGCAAAAGACAAAAGACACCGGAAAATAAAGGGAGAACGGCCTTAATTCATACCTGGCCTCTGATCCTTGAACAGGCCTTGTTTTAACGCTTATGTTCCGATATCAGGTTCATGTTTATGCTGCACCCTGCCGTGAGAAGTTTTTGAGACGGAAACCGAGCAGCCATAATGTCAAAAAGTAACTGATTGCGCCGATCGGCACCACCCATGCCAGTCGTGCTGCACGCTCCAAAGTAGAACCGAGCAGCCACGACGCATCGCTGCCCGAGGCGAACCAAAGCGTGCCGCCCATCATCGTTAGCGCTATCGATATTTTCGCCATGAACATTGCCCATCCCGGTTGAGGTTGGTAGATTTGATGGCTGCGCAATTTGTAGTAGAGCAATCCGGCATTAAGACACGCGCCTAGCCCGATAGCCAACGCCAGTCCGGCATGACGCAGCGGTATAATGAATGCGAGGTTCATTAATTGGGTAACAACAAGTGTGATGACGGCAATTTTCACCGGTGTGCGAATATTCTGCCGGGCGTAAAACCCCGGAGCCAGCACTTTTACCAAAATCAGCCCCAGCAACCCTGAACTGTAGGCCACCAATGCATTGCGCGTCATCCATACGTCATTGGCAGAAAATTCCCCGTGATAAAAAAGGGTGGTGATGAGCGGCGTTGCAAGCAGTGCCAATGCCAACGCCGCCGGCAGCGTTAAAAGCACGGTCAAGCGTAGGCCCCAATCCAGCAGGCGACTATATTCTTCAGTGCTATTATCCGCATAGTGCCGCGACAACGACGGCAGTAATATCGTTCCAAGCGCCACCCCTAGTAGGCCTGCGGGAAATTCCATCAAACGATCGGCATAGTAGAGCCAGGAAACGCTGCCGGTGACAAGAAAAGAAGCGAATATCGTATTGATCAACAGGCTGATCTGGCCGATCGATACGCCGAACACGGCTGGCCCCATTTGCTTGATGACGCGCCATGCGCCGTTGTCTCTCGACCTGAGGCGCGGACGTGGCAATAATTTGATACGCATGAGAAACGGTACCTGGAAGGCTAACTGGAGTACCCCACCAATGAATACTGCCCATGCGAGCGCCAGTACCGGCGGGTCCACTAGCGGAACCAGCCACAGTGAACAGCCAATGAACGACAGGTTGAGCAATGCCGGGGTTAACGCCGGTACGGAAAACCGTCCGAAGGTATTGAGGATGCCCCCTGCCAGTGATACAAGCGAGATGAACAGAATGTACGGAAACGTGATACGCAGCAGTTCCACTGTTAATGCGAATTTCTGCGGACTGGCGCTAAAGCCTGGTGCGCTCACATAAATTATGAGGGGCGCAGCAATGACGCCTATGGTCGTGACTAAAAACAAAGCGATGGACAACAGTGTCGCAACTTGATTGATTAGCTCACGTGTCTCCTCGGGTGTGCGGCGGTTTTTGTATTCTGCGAGTATTGGCACGAATGCCTGTGAAAACGCGCCCTCAGCAAATAATCGGCGCAGCAGGTTGGGAATGCGAAAGGCTACAAAAAAAGCATCAGTTGCAACGCCCGCACCAAAAATACGGGCAATGAGCACATCCCGAACGAATCCCAAGATACGGGATATCATCGTCATTCCGCTGACGGTAGCGAGGGCTTTAAGCAGATTCATGGATGAGTATGTTAACCCGAATCCTTCCTCGGGTTCGGTTCGGTAGGTGAACAACCGAAAAAGTTACGCATGAGTAAGCCCTCTTAACAAAAATATTCCGGGTTTTACCCGCCCCATCAGCAACAATCGGCAGTGTAGGATTTACCCGCCAGGACAAAGCAACGTCCGAGGGTGGGTTTCACTGGAAATACGACCTTGCTGGCATTGGCGGCTCAGGATGAAGCAACGATCATCAGAGCGGGTTTCACCCGCCGCGATCGAGCAACAAATCCACAGGGCCAGCTCTACCCATGGGGTAAAGCAGCACAACGATTCGTAGGAACGGTCGCGTCCCAGTTGACAAGTTCAGGAGTGTATGGCGAGTCTCATGGCGTCCCAGTTACAAGGGCGCCGGTGTGAAGGCCGGTAGAGCAGCTCGATAGCGTGGGGATCAACAGATACAGATATCGTAGCGGGAGCTTCGGGAAGAAGGAGTTTATGGGGCAGCTTCGAGACTACGTTACGGTAGCAAAGCTCCCCATGAAAAGCCGAGAAAGTCGAAATGCAATTTAAGACGACGGTAATTTGATATTGCTACGTTTTTAATATATTACTTTTACCGCTATTATTCAGAAACGGTAGCCGGATGAAGTCCGTGCGCAATGCTAAATTTTTCCAATTGAGGGACGGAGTACCCGTTCTCTTCAGCACTCGCTGCCATCTGCCGATGCAGGGCGGCTTCTTTTATATTGGTTTTTGCTTCTTTCTCATACTTGCGCACCAGCGCATAGGCATGGGATTGCAGATCCTGGGTCTGCCTACCGTATAGGTAGCTTTTGCTTTCATATTCTTCAAGCAATTGTTTTTGTTCTTCCACTTTTGCCTGTATTTCCCGGGCTGATTCTTCGTAATAGGCTGCCACAGCCTCATGGTCACTTCGAGTTGTGGCATTTTGAGCAGCAGCAGTGATATCAATATCCTCTACGGCGGATGCGGCAGGGCTCAACAGGGAAAAAAGGCTGAGTAGCGATAAAGTAGTAACAATTTGTTTCGCATTCATCATTACACCTCCTATTCTTCGCGTTGCAAAGCGTGTGCTAATTTTTCACGTTTATGGTGTGAAGAATATGTGAGGAATAGGTCTTTGTCAACTTATTTATGTTAAAAGTAACATTAGGATTGATCCCTGTCAACTTCCAGCTTGATAACGCGCAAAGTCTTTGGGGCCAAAGTCGCGCAGGGCGCTTAAGCCCGCCTTTTTACAATTGAGAAGTAGGTCGGGCTTTGCCCAACGATCGTAAAGTTAACGTCGGGCAGAGCCCGACCTACTTGGATTAGCGCAGCGTAAGCCAATGGAGGCGCAAACAGGGACGCATTGAGGATTGCGCAATTATCCTTTTTTTATATCGTGTCCACCGAACTGGTTGCGCAACGCGGACAGCAATTTGTTGGAGAACGATTCAGGATCGCGCGACTGCAGCCGCTGCAATAATGCCAGCGTGATTACCGGTGCAGCGACATCGAGATCGATTGCCTCAGCGACGGTCCAGCGTCCCTCGCCAGAGTCAGGCACATATGCGGCGATGCCTTCAAGATCCGGATTTTTTGCAAGCGCCGCGGCGGTCAGGTCGAGCAGCCATGACCGGACGACGCTGCCGTCGCGCCATATCTCCGCCACCTGATGCAAGTCCAGATTGAATTCTGTCTTGCTGTTCATAAGGGCAAACCCTTCACCATAGGCCTGCATCAGGCCATACTCGATGCCGTTGTGAACCATCTTGGTGAAGTGCCCGGCGCCACTCGGGCCGACGTGCCCCCAGCCTTTATCAGGTGCCGGAGCAAGCGTCTCGAAAATAGGACGCAACTGGGCGACGACCTCGTCATCGCCACCTACCATGATGCTGTAGCCGTTTTCCAGGCCCCATACACCGCCACTGGTGCCGACATCCACATAGTGGATCCGGCTCGTCTTCAGCATCCGGGCGCGGCGTTGGGTATCCTTATAATTCGAATTGCCACCATCGATAATGACGTCATCGGGTTCCAGCAGCGGCAACAGCTCGGCTATCGTTTCGTCTACCGACGGGCCGGCGGGAATCATCAGCCATACGACGCGCGGCGACTTCAGTTTAATGACGAGGTCTTCGAGCGACGCTGCCGTCGTTATGCCTTTCTCCTCCAACCGCTTGCGCGTATCCGCGCTGCGGGCGAAACCGGCTACGCGATGACCGTCCCGCAGTAGCCGTTGCGACATGGGGCCGCCCATGCGCCCCAATCCGATCATTCCAATATCCATCGTTCCGCCCAGTCTCAGTTTTACGGGCCGCCCACAGCGGTGGTTCAGGCTGCGTGATTGCAGGCAGCAAGGATATCTTGCCGTTTCTCCTTTATCGCACCAAGCAGTTTGTCATATGAAGCGGCGAAAGAGGCGACGCCGTCATTCTGAAGCTTTTCGGTGATGGCATCAAGATCGACTCCCAGATGCGCCAGCTGTGCGATACTCGCTTTCGCTTGCGCCATATCCTCTTGCAATGTCGGGTGCACGCGGCCGTGATCGCAGAATGCCTGGAGGGTCTTGGGTGGTACGGTGTTGATGGTATCGGGGCCGATCAATTTTTCCAGGTAAAGTACGTCGGAATATGCCGGATTCTTGGTTCCGGTACTGCCCCACAAGGGTCGTTGAACGCGTGCGCCTTTGTCGCGCAGAGCGGAAAATGGTTCACCATAAAATACTTCGCGAAAGCGCTGGTAAGCGAGCTTGGCGTTGGCGATGGCAATCTTGCCGCGCAGATTGAGCGCGTCGGGTGTACCGATTTTTTCCAGCAGGGCATCGACCGCGGTATCCACCCGGCTGACAAAAAAGGACGCAACCGAAACAGGCAAGGGCTTTGTTCCACCAAGGGATGCCGTCCCGCGCCCAAGCCCGGCAATATATGCTCGTGCCACCACTTCGTAATGCTTCAGCGAAAACATCAGGGTGACGTTGACATTGATGCCTTCGCTGGTCAGCTGCTCGATTGCGGGAATGCCCTCGGGTGTAGCGGGAATCTTGATCATCAGATTGGGGCGCTGCACCGCCTGCCACAGCCGCCGCGCTTCCACAATGCTGCCAGCGGTATCGTGAGCTAGCTGCGGCGAGACTTCAAGGCTGACATAGCCGTCTCCACCGTTCGTTTCGTCATACACGGGCCGCAGCACATCGGCCGCCATGCGGATATCTTCGATAGCCACCGCCTCAAACAGTGCTTTGTCGGTTTGTTTATCGTTGGCTTGCAGCAGCTTGCTCAGCGCATCATCGTAACTATTGCCGCGAGTAATGGCTTGCTCAAAAATGGTTGGATTGCTCGTCAGGCCGCGCAGCTTGTCTTCCGATACAAGCCGTTGCAGCTCTCCGCTATTGATGAGGTCACGGCTGATCGAATCCAGCCAGATGGATTGGCCGCATTGCAGTAACTGTTCCAGGGGTTTCATAGGATCTGTTCTCCTTTAGCGATGGCACTGTTGCAAAGGGCTGCTGTGAACGATTCGCGCAACTTGCCAGCTTCACGCGACTGCTTCGGCGTTTCACAACGGCGTCGGGTAAGCTGTGCCTTATATCGCAGGAGATGTCTGTTTGCCCATCAGTGGAGTAAAGCACTTCGGTTGGACAATGAAATCACGCGATCGTTCATCGCTTTGCTCATTGCTTCTTGTCCTTATCGCGTTTTCAGGCTGGGAGCCGCATGGAGTTTTCGTTACGCCGGGCGCCTCGTCTGCCCGGCCACATGCGCGCAAGTACCCAAGTTTATAAAGGCTTTTTTTATTGGTCGCGGGGGTTGGGCTTCAGCGCAACAAGGCGTGATAAGAGAGTCTTTGATTTTTGCAGGCTTTGCTCTGCCGATCATTTGTCGTGAGCGTTAAAACTGGTTCTTCCAGGCGCGGATTGCAGCAAACACGCTTATACGATCGGTTAACGGTGTGCCGGCATAATTGCTGGCATTTTGGATAACTTCCGGTTCGTTGCAGCGCAGGAATGGATTGGTGGCTTTTTCCAATGCAATAGTGCAGGGGAGAGTCGGAAGATTTTGCCCACGTAATTTTACAGCTGCCGCTTCGCGTTCGATCAACGCCTGGTTGCCTGGCTCGACCATTCGGGCGAAGCGAATATTGTTGAGTGTATATTCGTGACCGCAATAGATCAGTGTGTCTTTGGGTAAATCAGCCAGTTTTTCCAGGGAATCGACCATTTGCCGTGCGGTGCCCTCGAATAATCGTCCACAGCCGCAACCGAACAACGTGTCTCCACAAAACAGCAGGTTTGCGCCATAATAGGCAATATGCCCGGCAGTATGGCCGGGGATGTCCAGCACCTTGAGGCTGAGCGAGAACTCCGAAAGATAGACGTTACCCTCTTCCTTTTCTTTTTCGGTGTATTCTCTGAGGCGATGAGTCAGCGTAGGAATCGATTCCTTCTCCGGGCCGTAAACCGGCACCGTAAATTCCTGCAGCAACGCTGCATTTCCTCCTGAGTGGTCCTGGTGGTGGTGAGTGTTGAGAATCGCGATGAGCTTCAGTTTTTCGTGCCTCAAGTAATCCAGTACAGGGGAGGCATCGCCCGGATCGACGACAGCAGCGTGGCAATGGTCGCGGATGACCCAGATATAATTATCGGTGAATGCACGGATCGGAACGATATATGGCGTAGTCATGATAGTTCGGGCGGTTGAGTGAGCCAGGATGGAAAATCGAAGCTCGGCGTCGTGTTCAAAGATAAGGTGATTGGCTAGCCAATAATCCTGTAGGTCTACCAGCGATAGTGTTCCGTATCGCTTAATTGGCTTAATTCTTGAGCTTCGGCCACCCTAGACATTATATATGCCTCAAAAAAATACACAGGAATGGTTTGAAACCTGCCTCGGCCAATATCTGTTGGAACGGGAGCAAAACTATTTCGACAAGGCTGTGGCAAATGTGTTTGGCTACAATGCCATGCAAATCGGATTTCCGCAATATGACTTTTTGCGCACCAACCGTATACCGTTCCAGTTTTGCGTGGCACCGGAAGGGAGCGCTGAAGTGCTTGCAGCGCCTGATTTTTTGCCGATTGAAACGAACAGCATCGATCTGGTGGTGATTCCCCATGTGCTCGAATTCAGCTCCAACCCTCATCAGATCCTGCGTGAGGTGCACCGAGTGTTGATACCTGAGGGGCAGGTTATCGTCTGTGGCTTCAATCCACGCAGTTTGTGGGGCGTACGCGGGCTCTTCGGGGTGCCCAAGGAGGGCAACTTTCCCTGGCGCGGCAATTTTATTGCGCTGCCACGACTCAAGGATTGGTTGACGCTGCTGGATTTCGAGATTACCGAAGACCGGCTATGCTGTTATGCGCCACCGTTCAGCCAGGAAAAATGGCTGACGCGGTTTTATTTCATGGAGGCGGCGGGTAGCCGCTGGTGGCGATTTTCCGGGGGCGTATATTTTCTGAATGCCGTAAAGCGCGTCCATGGTATGCGCGTCATCAAGCCCGAGTGGAAAGAAGTGCGTGCAAGAAGAGGAAGCATGGCCCCGGTTGCGCAGAAGATAAAAGGTACGACAGGGAGCGAGCCGCGCAGGGCCGCGCGCATCAAGACGTCAGCGGAAGGCAGGGAGTGAAGCCAGACTGCGCGGGTGTGGTTGATATATTTACCGACGGCGCCTGCAAGGGTAACCCCGGTGTTGGCGGTTGGGGTGCGTTACTGCAATACAACGGGCACAGGCGGGAGCTGTTCGGCGGTGAAAAACTGACGACCAACAACCGCATGGAACTGCTTGCGGTGATCCGCTCGCTTGAAGCACTAAAACAGAGATGTAACGTGCGTTTGCATACCGATTCTCAATATGTGCAGAAAGGCATCAGCGAATGGATACATTCCTGGAAAAAGCGCGATTGGCGTACTGCGAGCAAGAAACCGGTAAAAAATGACGATCTATGGAAAGAGCTCGATCTGCTCACGCAACGCCACAACATCGAATGGTTATGGGTGCGCGGACACTCCGGCCATGAGGGCAACGAACAGGCGGATCAGCTTGCCAACCGGGGGGTGGAGTGTGTACTTGAAAATCTGGACGGATCGCCCAGCGCTGCGGAGAAGTGCGAAATTAACGAAAGTCTATGGAAATAGCTTATTTTTAACGGTTTTTGCGACACAGACTCAGACTTGACCCTATGCGCCAGATTTTTATCGACACTGAAACCACCGGCCTGGAGCCGAGGCTGGGCCACCGTATTATTGAAATCGGGGCATTGGAAATGCTGAGCCGGAGATTGACGGGCCGCCGCTTCCATTATTACCTCAATCCCGAACGTGATAGCGAGGCGGGCGCCTTGCAGGTACACGGATTGACGACTGAATTTCTCCAGGACAAGCCGAAATTTTGTGACGTAGTCCACGAGTTGCTTGAGTTCATCGATGGTGCCGAGCTGATCATGCACAACGCGTCTTTCGACGTTGCATTCCTGGATCATGAGCTGGGCCTGGCCGAGTTGCAACCGCTAAGTAAATGTTGCCATTCGGTAACGGATACCTTAAAGATGGCCAAGGAGCTGTATCCCGGCAAGAGAAACAACCTGGATGCGCTATGCGAACGCTACGCCGTTGATAACACCAGGCGTTCGTTGCATGGTGCGCTGCTCGATGCGGAGTTGCTGGCGGAAGTGTACCTCGCCATGACACGCGGGCAGGACAGCCTGCTGATGGATCTGGAAATGCCGTCCGCGCTGGATTTCGCTATCAGCCTGAGCGAACTTCACTTGACGGTGCTACCGCCTACCCCGGAAGAGCTGGAAGCTCACGCACTGCAACTGGAAAGCATCGAGCGTGAAAGCAAAGGTAAATGCTTGTGGATGAGGCTGAAATCCATCGAACCGGCGCAGCCACCCTCGGAAATGCAGCCCCTGGAGCCAATAGCATAGCTGGATAATCTATAAGGACAGCAGCTTTGGCAGGGTGGTCTGGCAGAATGGGTGGAGCGAAGCGCAACCCATCAAAACCATCAAAAGTATGGACGCAACTCAAGAGCTGAGCCTGGGATCAATTCCTTAAAAAAGCTCACGCTGGCCGCCTGATTTACCGTTTTTTTGTCCCTGAAGAGCCAATCTTGGCAGTAGCCTCAGCCGGTGGCGCAACTGCCGGGGCAACCGCAGGTGGACGAAAACGGGAGCTATCCAACCCCTTGAAGCGACCTGAACGGATACCTATGCCCAAGCGCGCAACCGTTTTCTCGAAGCGCTGGCGAATCACGTCAGCCCAGATGCCTTCCCCGTGCATGCGCTTGCCGAAACTGGCGTCATAATCCTTCCCCCCGCGCATATCCCGGACCCGGTTCATCACACGGGCAGCGCGGTCGGGAAAGTGGGCTTCAAGCCATTGTCGGAAAAGCGGACTCACCTCCCACGGCAGGCGCAGCATGACGTAGCCTGCATTGATGGCGCCGGCTTCCGCCGCAGCCGCCAATATGCGTTCGAGATCAGGTTCGGTAACGAAGGGGATTATCGGCGCGACGCTGACCCCTACCGGAATCCCGGCATCCGTCAACGTGCGAATGGTACGCAGGCGACGAGCAGGCGCCGCTGCCCTCGGTTCCAGGGTACGGGCCACCGCCGGGTCGAGCGTGGTGATGGTTACCGCTGCCATTGCTTGCCGGCGGGATGCCATTTCCGCCAGTAAATCAATGTCGCGTTCAATCAACGACGATTTCGTGATCAGCGCTACCGGATGTTCGCACTCGTGCAGCACCTCCAGCACGCGCCTCGTCAGCCGCAGCTCGCGCTCGCAAGGCTGGTAGGCATCGGTATTGACGCCAAGCGCGATCGGCTCAGGTATATAAGACGCTTTTGCCAGCTCGCGCCTCAGCAATTCAGGCGCATTCACCTTGGCGAAAATCTTGCTCTCAAAATCCAGCCCCGGTGACAGACCGAGATAGCTGTGCGTGGGCCGTGCGAAGCAATAAATACAACCGTGCTCGCAGCCGCGATAAGGGTTGAGCGAGATGCTGAACGGAACATCGGGGGATTGATTGCGGCTCAGGATCGTTTTGGCTCGCTCCTCGATCACTTGAGTCTTCCAGGTTGGGGCGGGATCGGCCCCCGCATCGACGTCGATACCGCCATCCGCTTGGAAATCTGCTTCAACGTCGGCCCCGGAGCGTTCCCCAACATTACCTTGAGACCAGCCATCGTCGACAGTTTCGCGCGTCAATAGCTCATAACGTCCCTGCAAATTGGAAACCGCACCCCGGCCTTTTTTTGCTTTCAAGTGTGGTTGCACGAACGGCGGTTCATCCTCGGCATACGGATCAGAGTCAGACATCATGCATTCCAATATTCTGAATGTGAAGGAAGAGGTAAAAGCACTAAGCTCGTAATCAAAGCTCACGGGTCAAATGCGAGACAAAGGATACCTTTGGAAAGCCTGGTCCTCCGTCAGTTCACCTGCCATATCAATCACTGTACAATATTTTTAGCCAGGTCAAGCAGATCGGATTTGCGGTAACAAATGATGTCGGGCGGAGCCTGACCTACCAGTGCGTTCCATCGACAGCAGAGTAGGGCGGGTTCTACCCGCCGGGTGACTGCCATCAAAGCTTGGTAGGGCGGGTTCTACCCGCCGAACACTGCCGATCTATCAAACAAACAACCATGCCAAATTACCGCCGCCATCAAGAGCCCGGAGGAACCTATTTCTTTACCGTGGTGGCCGCTGGGCGAGAATCTATATTTTCTCAAGAGGTTGCACGCATTGCGCTGCACGCGGCAATACAAGCAGTGCGCAAGGAGCATCCATTTCACATTAAAGCGTGGGTATTGCTCCCGGACCATTTGCATTGCATTTGGAGCTTGCCTGAAGATGATGCTGATTATCCGATACGATGGGCAAAGATAAAACGGGCGACGCGGCACAATTTGGGCTTGTCGCCTGAGACAAGGTTCTGGCAGCCCCGATATTGGGAACACTTCATCCGCAATGACAACGACTTGACCCGCCATCTGGACTACATCCACTGGAATCCAGTTAAACACGGCTTAGCCAAGTGCGCCGCAGATTGGCCTTATTCCACATTTCATCGTTTTGTGACGGCAGGCGTTTATCCATCGGATTGGGGTATTGCCGAGAGTGAAATTGATGGCAAACTATTTGGCGATTGAGGGATCGGCCCATCCCGCGAATATTTGACGGTAGGTCGGGCTCCGCCCGATGATCAAGAAACGATGTCGGGCGGAGCCCGACCTACCAGTTGATTTGAAACCAGTGGGCCCCCTCGGCAGTGAATTCATTATTTCCGCTATTCCGGCATCATATTAAGAGTAGGGCGGGTTCTACCCGCAGGATGGCTGTCAATCCAACTATTTGGCGATTGAGGGATCGGCCCATCCCGAATGAATATTTGACGGTAGGTCGGGCTCCGCCCGATGATCAAGAAACGATGTCGGGCGGAGCCCGACCTACCAGTGGTTCTCCCATATCGGTGGGTCCATCGGCAGTGAATTCATTATTTCCGCTATTCCAGCATCATATTAAGAGTAGGGCGGGTTCTACCCGCCGGATGGCTGCTACGCTGCCCGCGGCAACACAAGCAGCGCATGGAGCACCCAATTCGCATAGATGCATGAAAAAGTGTAATTGAGCCCACTTACTCCTTCGGTTTCTCGGCTTCGTTACCTAATAATATTGACTTCAGTCCGAGAAAACGGGTGGGCTCTTCCGGTATCGGTTCCGGGCTTATTCTCATCAGCTCTTCTTCCAGTTGAGTGACGCGGCGCTCCAGCGCGGCCTTATCATCTTCCAGCTTGTTGACCCTGCGGCGTAGTTGCGAGCCTTTCCAGACATTCTTGATTATGCCCGGCCAGGATACCAATAGCGCTATAATGGCGCCAATGCCTATTGCGAGCAGCAATACCATGGCTAGAGAGCTATCGAAGGTCCATAAACCCAGGGTGACCGTCACCGGTATGCTGTTCTGCAGAGCAAACGCCACGGCAGCGATGGCGGCGGCAATACCGACTATTAACAAAAGCTGCATGACTGTCTCCTCTGCTATTAATTTTCCACGAAAGGAAGCACCTCGCAGACAACATTAGTATGCACCCAGTCGTAAATGGCCGAAAGGGGTGCTGGGATGAGGGATTCAACCACTAACAGGTCGGTGAGGTAATAACTGCTCAATAATTGATGATTTGTTATCCGGTGAGTGCACAAATCGTCGAGGAAGTGGCATTTTCGGACTTAAAAGTAAAAAATCCCCTCATTGATTCGCCGGAATACGCTTGGCATTGCTCATCGCCTTGAGATAGGCAATGAGTTCTTCAGTGGCCGTTTCACGGTCGAGGATCGCGCCGGTAATCCCTGGCATCGTTGTGTTGTACCGGATACTCTGCGGACTTACAATCCAGCGCTTCAAATACTCGGGTTTGATATATTCCGTCACGCTTACCGGGTAATTGAGTTCCGGCGCTTTACCTCCGCCTTCACCATTAATGGTGTGGCATGCCATGCAGTGCTGGCGAAAATGCATGAATCCGCGCTGCGCCTTCGCTGATGATCCTGCCGGGGGAACCATATTTGGAAAAGGCGCAACGAATTTAAGCTCGACGCGCTTGATCTGGTAGGGCATATCCGATGCGCCGGCATCGAGCAATTCTTTTGACTTGATATTGTCCCAGACCAGGTAGAGCGGCCCGAGTTGCACGATTTCATTGTTTTGCAGCCTGTTAGTCAATGTAAACGGCGTGCCGTCCTCGTGCGGGAAAGCGAAATAAGCGTCGTGTGCGAGCAACTTCACCACCGGAATGCTGGGCTGATACCCGTCGATGGACGTGAAGATGATCTCCTGCGCCTTTTCCCAATCTTTCCCGAATACCTTGTCAAATACAGGTCGAACTGGCAAAGCGCGATAAATACGCTCCGTTTTTTCGTGCACTTCAAAAACCTTTATCGAAACCACGGCCGCGATAGCGCGAAGATCATCCAGGGGCAGAGCCCCGACAGTTTGGCCGTTGTCTTTGAACTCGATATCAATGGAGTTTTGTGCCGATGCGGGCGCAAGCGGGAGCGCATGGGCGACAAAGCTGCCGAGCAAGAGCAGGAGATATTGCAGAATTCTTGAGATGCTCATACTCATGCAGGTTCCGCCACTGCATATATCTTACAATATGCCTATGCACCATTCTCAGTTTAACGGGTGTGCAGCTTGGGTAGGATGGGTGGAGCGTAGTGCAACCCATCAAAAACTAGCAACACGATACATTAGCCACAACCGAATATCAGCGATGTTGCTTTGCGATGTTGCTTTGGTAAGGCGCGAGCATAACCAAATGATGAGTTGCACTAGTAGAATTGCGAGTCGTCACCTTCGACATGCGCCGGGCGTTCTCGATTTTACCAGCTTAGCCGCCAGCCCAGCACTTTGTGGAAGATTTGTTCAGAGATTCCCAACGAAAGAGTTGGAGGTGAAAATTTTCATGAAGTGCGACACGGCATAGTAATGTACCGAACGCGCACGAATATAAAGCTTACAGAATTGCTGGCATGGCCCGCCGCCACAGCGCTGGTGTAAAGTGCCTACCCCTGGTGGCTATACAGCAACCTGAAGCGTTCAGGAAAACAAGAAAAATCCCGATTTACCAAACCTCATCATTCAATACAAAAAGGAGCCATCATGCAAATTGAAGAGCAACACGATGCCGCATTAAAAAAAGTGGCTGAAATGGTAGGGGATACAAAATTTGCAATGCTGACCATCATGGAGAGGGATGGCACCTTGCGCAGTCGTCCCATGTCGACCATGCAACTCGATGCCGAAGGCAACCTCTGGTTTTTCACCTCACAATCGTCACTAAAGTTTGTGGAAGGGCAGCGGCAGTGGCAAGTCAACCTTTGCTATGTCCGCACGGACAAGCAGGATTACCTTTCCATATCAGGCAGTGCGCAATTCGTACATGACAACGACAAAATGAAAGACTTGTGGACTCCAGAGATAAAACACTGGTTTCCAAACGGACTGGATGATCCGGACTTGACCTTGCTCAAGGTCGACATTGTGGAAGTGGAATATTGGGATAGGCTCGGATAGCGCCATCCGGTGTACTTACGGGCTGGAACGCAGCACAACTAATACAGGGCTCAGAGTTATTTTAGCCAGTATGAAAGCTGGCGCACACTACGCCAGCCCGCGCGCCCTCCATCGCCTCCCCTAATAGTTCTACTTCAATGTCTTCCGGATCCGCCCAGGATTCGTCAATCCACTCCTCTTCGCCAGAGGGATGAGTGAGCCGTGCCGCCTCTTCGGATTCAGCAATGACAACAGCGGTATCGTAGGTGTTAAAGCCTGTATTCTCATACTGAGAAATGAGATAAATATTCATGACACCTCCTCTTGCCTCGAAATCAACAGTGTATCAATTAAATCACCAACAATATGCCGGGGAACCTGGACGCAGGGGACAAAATAGATGGGATTACACGGGTTGCATGAAAATCTCAAGCGCGGGGTCTTGCCTGATCCAACCTATTGCCCCTATAGGGGACTTAATACTTAAACACGCAAGATTGTTTGGAAATCAGATGGTGAAGGTACATACCCTCTTAATGTCGATAGAAATTTCTACTCCCAGGTTTGAACGATGTTAACGACAGCATGGCAAGACCTCCTGAACCCGGGAGGGGCGACCGACTTCTTTTCTCGCAGGGAATTCCCACCATTCGAACCAGAGGCAGCCCATGAGTACAGTCGCACCAATGCGCTGTGGCTCGCGGAGCTCAGCCGATTGATCTATCGACAAGATATCGAGGAAGTGATATCGGCTCCGCAGCCGACCCGAGCTCGCTTTTTGGAAAAGGCAGGATTGAAACAGCGTGCCTTTTTTGCTTCACCGGAAATGGATACGCACGCAATGCTCGTTGAACCCTTAGTTTCACCTTCCTTTGCAATTCTGGTATTCAGAGGTACCGATAGCAACAGGGATTATGTTACCGACTTTGAATGTGGAATACTTCCATGGGACCGAAACGAAATAGGGATTCACAAGGGTTTTAAAAAGGCGCTTGACTCGGTGTGGGATAAGATTGAGAAGGAGATCTCTCCGCTTGTCTGCCCGATCTTCTATACCGGTCATAGTTTAGGCGGAGCGCTTGCCACCTTGGCGGCATCGCGATATAAACCGCAGGCGGTTTATACATTTGGATCACCACGGGTGGGAAACGAAGCATTTGTTAGGTCCCTGCAAACACTACCGATCCATCGCGTTGTTGACAATAAAGATGCAGCAGCACTGCTTCCGCCTGAAGTATTGGGATTTCGCCATGTCGGTTTATTACAATTGCTTATGGAGCCACAAACCGAGGCCAAAGAAAACTCCTTTTTCGCACCGCTAAAGGTCTTTGAGAAACCCCCAAGGCCATTCGCAGATCATGCGCCGGTTAACTATGTTGACAGAATATGAATTTTCTTTGAAAAAACGTGCTGTTCAGAGTAAAGCCCGGTAATTGTTATTTTTCATGATTTCACCTGACTGGGGTCGTTACGGAATGACTCAAGGTTTCATGCGCGGTTTGAATCCAAATATTTTCAGGGATCGCCTTAAAGCTTCATATTCGGATCAAGGCCTATTCCCCATGTCCAGGCGCTCCTGGATATTGGAAGCCGTCCAGCGATCCCCGCTGGTACGCGCCTCCAGTTCTTCGCATGGCGAAGGCACGGACATACGCAATGCCTGAAGTGTGAAGCTGAAGTAGTATCAGTAAATCTTTCAGGTTCATGGAGCGACAAGTACGGGCAGGCGGGACTGCGTAAGCAGCTCAAGCGCGAGGACGTGTTAAGCTTATCGGTATGGCAGTCCTTGGTGGCGGTACTGCAACCGAATACCTGGCTGTAACCCTTATATTTACGACGTCTTGATTTTATTATTCTCTACTCTAACATACCTCCAATTATACCCCCGCGTGTATAGGGCTGAGTTAAACAACCCGAAAGTGGGAAAAAAAATACAGGACTCCCTAGCTGATTTCGTCTCAATCGATCTGAGGGATTTAGTCTATTGAATTGAGCGGCGACGGCTGTTCGGATAAGGCAAGCCAATGTTCAATGAGCCCAGATCGCATTGCACAAAATTATCGCCATACCCTTATATCAACTGATTTTATTCAATTTCGAATAAAACTCAGCCACTTCAGATAACCCCATGCGTTGTAATCCCGCAATCTCTCTTTTTCTTGTCACCGTATCAACCATTTGGTTGTATCGCTCCCGCATCCAAGAATATTGATTCGTATATCTGCTTTGAAATGATGCGTAGAACTCATTAATCCCTTCCGAATAATCTCTCTCAGATTATCTATATAAGCGGGAAAGTTGTAATCTGGATCATCAAGCTCTTGCTGAGCTTTAAAAAAATAATCGACGTAATACATTCCATCAGAGTCCATTTCGAGTAACGATTCAACATATTTACGTTCTTCGCTAAAGATGTGACCCGGGCTACGATGCTTTGCTCCAATTTCCACGATCTCACGCTCTAGAATTACCCGAGGATACAGAGCTGCTTTTGTTTCCAACAGATAGGCCTCAACAAGGGCAGGGCCGAATACATATTCTTTTTTGTGAATCAACTTACCTTTAGTCACAGCACCCCGGCAGAGAAATCCTAAATTCAGCAATCCCATGATGATGTGCTTGATTTGTAACAATGTATAAAAAACCTCAGCCGGCTCATCTGCTTTGAAAGAAATAACAATCAAATCAGAGAATATAGTTACCTGTCTTGAACTCTTGTTAGCTAATAATTTATTAAGCGCAGCATCCTCTTCCAATATCTCCTTGATCAAGTCATAAGCAAGGATAATCTGTTTTATTTTCTCAATGTCGTCTTGGTTATCTTTAACTGTTTGATCAAGTAGCGACTTAAAAGCAATAATATCGATGTAGGCTACTACTCTGTTTTCATAATTCATGTGAATACCTAAGGTAACGGTGCGGCCTTGTACTCATCCATATCATCTATCGAGGGTTCAAATGCTGATTCCAAGTTTGCATTTGACTCACTCGCTACAGGTATCATCCCTTACTCCCGCCACTCACCCCGAGTGCGACCACAGCGCAACCACTAAAGCAATTCCATTACCATTGGCACGATTATCTTTACTGGCACCAGAGCTTGAGCCGCGACGAAAGTGCGCTATTTTAAGGATGGGCATGGAAGAGTTTGGTTATGAAAGGTGAAAAGCATATCCTCAAGGAATTGCCAAGAGTTAGATGTGCTGATTGGGAAAAAGCACCTATCATCGCTATTCGAGGCTGTAGACCTAAGGAGGCTGGGCAGCTAAATTGTTAGCTCCGAAACGGTATCAACTTTCCTTGCCACTTTCCGCCTTCTTCAAAGAAGAAACCAATAAAATCACTGCGCGCAAACTGTTTATGCTGCGCGTCGAGATGATTTGTTCCCAAACCTCCATCCTTTTCGACCCACACTCTCCAAACGACTTTCAAGTTATGGAAGCCTGCAAATTTTTCGATGAGGTCGCGTCGTATAATTGCAGTGCCAGCCAATGATGCGGGATTATCAGAAAATGCCGGATCCCCATCAGCGGTCACAAAGAACTTGGACCATCCGTCTCTAGGCTGTAGCTTCAACTCTGCAAGGAGCGCGGGATGTGGCGTTAGAAAATTTGCCTCTTCCGAAACGCCGCTTCTATCAAATTCGGTATAGTTGGGTGAAAAGCTCTCGGTTATTCGCCCAAATTTAAAATTAGCAGTCTCATAAGATAGTGAAAGCCTCGGGCCGACTTTTTTCTGCAGCTCAGATAATCGGGTGAGCACGGCATAGGCGTCTTGAGCACATGGGCCGAGCGCTGCAACCTTGCCGCAAAAGAGTTCTATCTCTTCCTTGCCAGATAAGGGAGGTTGATCTCCCCGAACAACTGCTGAAAAGTTATTGTCAATTCCGCCCATAGTATAGCGACCAAAGTCCCCGGCCATAAAGGGCGCTTTCCCATCAAAGGGTGTGCTGATAAAGCCGACGACCGAACGGAAGATCGACCTACCGCTTTCATGGTGTGTTGCGATTTGCTCCAGAGTCGGCCAATCGGATATAGACTCTGACGAATAAGGTGGAGCGGATCTCGATATCAGCTCGTCATCAATGCCGACCTTATTAAATGCGGCGTGATTAACAATGATTTGTGCGTAACGTCTTGTCCAAGCATGGCGTTCCACGGGGACCTTTTGGAAAACCATGCGGTCGACTGCGAGTGCGGCAGCTTTTAGAACACCAATGTCATCGCAATAGAGAACGCCAGCCGAAGCAGCGGCTAAGACGCGCTCGCGGACGTAGGAATCGTCCCAGTCGGCAAACTCGTCTATCAATATTGAAATCTCTTCGGGGAATTTTACGAGCAAGCTGGCTAAAGCCTTTGTCGCGCAATCCCGCAATTTTCTATCAACAGTCGAGGTCATCAAAGTGAGCGCTATCGCTACCAGATGAATCTTTTCCGCCTCGATTTCAGATTTTGGCGCAACCCAAGCCCAGTCAATCAATTGCTGTACGACAGACCAATCATCATCATACGTCTCGGTTTTGCCCACCAGATAGACTGACCATTTCGCATCTCTTTCGCCGAGTGGCACCGATGCTAGTTCCTTCTTCAAATAAGACGCATTAATGAGGCAGTCTGATAGTGGTGCCATCTTCAGAAGCAAGTCGAACCACTCGGAATCGCCGATCGGTTGTTCTTTTCTCCCTTTTCTTTGCCTTAGACGTTCTAGCAGGTTTACTGTTTCCTCTGAAATGTCTTCGCCCTGCCTCCACGACAGTGATGACACGAATTCTTCAACTGAGATGTAGACACGTTCAAAGAATTTTTCTTCAATCAATGGTAGTTCTTGTCCAAGCCGAGTCGGCGTCAGCGCGAGAAGTGCAATACGAGGTCCAGTGAATGCATAGAAGTGCTTATCAGAAAACAGATAACCGTATCTCCCGTCGTTCTTGAGCTCTTTCGCGAGCGCTGCAGGTGTCTTGCAATCCCGAATTATTGCGTCGGCGATGAAATAGTCACTGAATTTCTGAAACCCGAAAGATACGCGTTTTCCTGTATCCGAATCTTTGAAAGGAAAGTCTAGCAACAGGCCCTCATCTATGAGGCGTGGTAAAAGTCGTTCGCTCTCTTTTGCCGGTAGCGCGAGGTCAACCACTTCCTCGCAAATCTTGTAGGCCAGTTCATACACGACGTAGTCGCTCCCCGCCGCGGCCATTTCTGACGCAAGCTTCTTCATTATTTGGGGAATTTTTCCATCGTCCAAGGAAATTCGACCAAACCCCTTTCTGACCAGGCTTTGCTCAACTGCGCAAAGCCAGAACGATATCAGGGTGGCAATGGAGTCCCAGCCGCGCGGGAACGACACTTGGCCAGTCGCTTTCATGAAGTCCACGGCTGTCGAGAGAAACAGCGGATTGTAAAGGATTTCGTTCAGGCCAAAGATAGGGGCTGAAGGACGCTCGATCTCATTCCGGTCGAGATATTCCTTTGCCGCCTCTCCAAGATGACCTCGAAAACCGTGATGTGAAATCTGGGGTATATCCAGCTCTGCGCGTATGCAAAGTTTCCGGTAGGAAGAGCGAATGGAGACACAAAGCGCAATGCGGTTGAATTTCTTGGTCTGCGTAATGAGGCTTGGCAAGCCAGCTTCCCATCCTCCGGCAAACAAGCTTTCATTTATGCCGTCGATTATAAAGAGGACCGGGCTGTCACTTACGAGCGCGGCGCTATGGAGCGCAGCCAAAAAAGTTTCGAATCTTAGATCGCCTATATCCAGATAGTGCAACAAATCCTGTTCAGGTCTGTCACCTCGATCGAGAATCCTAGCGGGAATGAGCAGTGCGGGGTTTCCATTTTTTATATGGGTTTCTACTTCGTTGGCAAGGAGGTGGGATTTGCCGACTCCTGCATCTCCCTCCACGAGGAGGGTGGGTTGTTGCAGCAGTTTGATTTCCTCCGAGGAAAACTCTGAGCCTGCATCTCCGATCTTTGATCTGAGATCACTTATTTTGCTCCGAACCCCGTCAGAATATGCATACTTGGACTTCGTCTTTCCGGTTTCCAAATCGATTTCTCGGGTTTGCTCGTATTGCGCGTCAATCAGGATTCGATACGACGGATTTTGATCTCTGATCGCAGCAACTTTGCGCAAAATCTCCGACAATAGGCGTGCGTATAAATCCCCGTGGTCGCAACCGGCCAAAGCGCCGCTAAATTCCTCAAGAAGTTTTGATAGGCTGGCACAGTGCTCTTTTAGTGGATCGATGTCATCGTGCTTCTTTGAGATCTCGTGAAGGATGTTTATTGCGTCACAGAGGTCTTGCAAGACATCTAGTACGCGTTTTTTGAAGCTACCGTCTCTCCGCAGTACGCGGATTGTATTAGCTATTCTGACTTCCACATGATCATCAGGACGATAGCGTTTGCCGATATAGTCGAATGACTTAGCCAAATGATCTTCAAACCACTTGATTTCCAAAGCTTTCTGGTCAAACCAGTACAGCCGCATACCAGTGTAGATTGCATCATTGCGTTGTAGCCTGCTGACGAAGTAGCTTTCATCCCACAGCTCAATTGAAACAGATCGTCCGACCTTGGCGGCTTCCACTCCACACCATTTCTTGAAGTGGTGCCACTTTTTCGTTTGAGTGTTGTTATCCCCTTCGGCGTGCCCTGAGAAATTTCGGGGAACGGCAACAAAATAACGCTCCAGCTTTGGGAAATTCACCAGCGCTGCGCTAAACGATTTCTTGAGCTGAGCAACCTCGGACGCGCCAAATGAATCGGGGAAATATTTGCTTTGCCAGCCCCAAACACGATCATCGGGAAATTTAACCAGTATCTCAACCCCGCCGTCAGCTCCAGGACCGCGATTTTCAATTGATGAATAATTCTCCGGAGGCTCCGCGAGTACCAACTGGCGGGTAAGCTCCTCAAAGCCATCGTTTTGTGAGCTCCGGTGTTTGCGGATATTACGAAAGTTTATATCTGGAGTGGTCAAGGCTACTTGCTTCCAATTCGGTCGATGCAATCAATATTTTAACTTCTTGCCCTTCTTCAGCTGCACCTGACCAGACCGGCACTCGGCTTTCTCCAAGTCGAATTCCCGCGACCGGGCTTGTCGAAGTTCACCAGAGCCGCATGACTATGGCGTTTCATGGCCTTCTTTGAATCTCTTTGGAGTATCTTTTGGTGGGCGGTACTGGGATCGAACCAGTGGCTTCCACCGTGTGAAGGTGGCACTCTACCGCTGAGTTAACCGCCCGCTGGGTTTGTTTGAATAACCGCTGAGGGAGGCGCAATTAGAGCATAAATCGCGGATTCCGGTCAACGCACTCAACGTGCACGTTCCCTATACAAGCTGTTGCGCCAGTGAATGACTCAACACTGAACGGCAGGCTCGCGTAAAATAGAGCACTTTCGCGTTTCGCGCTTTCCAACCGGCATTTTGTATCCCCTCATGATTCGTACCCGTTTCGCTCCCAGTCCCACCGGTTATCTCCACATTGGCGGTGCGCGCACCGCATTGTTTTCCTGGGCTTATGCCCGCAGGCATGGCGGTAAATTCATTCTGCGCATAGAAGATACCGATCTCGAACGCTCCACTGCACAATCCACTCAAGCGATACTTGACGGGATGGCCTGGCTGGGGCTGGATTACGATGAAGGGCCGTTTTACCAGATGCAGCGTTTGGCTCGCTATCACGAAGTGGCGGAACAGTTGTTGCGTGCGGGGAAGGCATACCACTGCTATTGCAGCAGGGAGGAGCTGGATGCGATGCGCGAGCAGCAGCGTGCGGCGGGGCTGAAGCCCCGGTACGACGGGCGCTGGCGTGATTCAAAACAAACGCCGCCTGCCGGGGTGGAGCCGGTGGTACGGCTGAAGAACCTCCAGGAAGGAGAGGTAACATTCAACGACCTGGTCAAGGGTCAGATTACCGTAGCCAACAGCGAACTGGACGATCTGGTGCTGCTACGCGCGGACGGCGTGCCGACTTACAACTTTGGCGTGATGATTGATGACCTGGATATGAATATCACCCATGTGATCCGTGGCGACGATCACGTCAACAATACGCCACGCCAGATCAATATTCTGAAAGCACTTGGCGCGCCGTTGCCGCAATACGCCCATGTGCCGATGATACTGGGGCCCGATGGCGAGCGGCTGTCCAAACGCCATGGCGCGGTTTCAGTGATGCAGTATCGCGAAGATGGTTATCTGCCCGAGGCGCTGATAAATTATCTGGCGAGGCTGGGCTGGTCGCATGGTGACGAGGAAATATTCAGCCGCGAACAACTGGTCGATTGGTTCGATTTTTCGGCGATCAACCGTTCTCCGGCCAAGTTCAATCCGGAAAAATTGCAGTGGCTCAACCAGCAATATCTCAAGACTGTCGACAATGCGCGGCTGGCGGAACTTGTTCGGCCTTTTCTTGAAGCGGATGGTTGCAACACCTCAGGGCAAAGTGTGCCAAGTCTCACGGGCGTGGTGAATCTGCTCAAGGAACGGGTCAATACCGTAGCGGAGTTGGCCGATGCTGCAGTCTATTTCTTTCGCGCGCTGGAACCCGTTGAGGAACTCAAGGCGCAACATTTTACCGCCGAGGTAAAACCGGTTATTCTCGATCTGAGGCAGAAACTTGCTGTTATCGAATGGGAAAGCGATGCAATCAACGACGCTATCAAGACCGCCGCCAAGGGCCACGGTGTGAAAATGCCCAAAGTGGCCATGCCGCTGCGAGTAATGGTGGCAGGTATAACGCAGACTCCTTCAATAAACGCAGTGCTCGAAATACTCGGCAGGGAAGAAACGCTAAAGCGCATGGATAACCAGTTGGCAAATTTTCCTGCCTGATCCCGCGCGGACGGCAAAATACAGCATATCGTTGATCTGCTTTACACTATACTGTGACTTTGCATTGACTGGAATTGGACGGCTCAGTATAATTCGCGTTCATTTTGTCGGGGGTATAGCTCAGCTGGGAGAGCGCTTGCATGGCATGCAAGAGGTCAGCGGTTCGATCCCGCTTACCTCCACCAGTTTCCGGCAATATCGCAAACTGACTGCAATTTGTTTAAAGTCCTTCAGTCCCCATCGTCTAGTGGCCTAGGACATCACCCTTTCACGGTGAGTACAGGGGTTCGAATCCCCTTGGGGACGCCACCAATTCCCCCAAATTCAGCTTGATTTTGTAATGTATACAACAATCTAGCGTTTTTGGGTCGAGCGTGATGCTCTCAGCTAGACCACGCAGCAGATCTTTAAGTGCATTGCAGTCGCATTGCGGTCAAGTTCTGGCAGATTGTCCAGTATGGCGGCAAGCATCGCCTCGACATCAGACTCCTTAATCTCTCGCATCGCCTTCGCTTGCCGACGCACAACATCAAGCGTTGACGGTTGATCATGCAGCAATGCGCGGCGATCAGCAAACTCCTCCATCTTCTGTATTAGCGGTTCAGTTGCAGTAGTTTCTGAAAGAAGGTTCGATAAGTTGCTTATCTTCTTGTCCAGGTTTTTTATTTCGCTTCGCAACTCTTCCCCTTCCGCGTCGTCGTCCGTGACGTTGCCAGATTTGCGCGCACTTTCCGTTAGCGGTCGCATAAACAAATTATCAGCCCCTGCCGCTACCGCTGAATGGCTGGTACAGAGAAGTGGTCCCAATTGTTTGAACAACAACCTGAACATTTTAAGTGGAATCTCTGCTGGTTCTCACGCTGCCAGTTCAACCGTCGGCAGCATCG
>NZ_FMWY01000041.1:0-19538 GCF_900103145.1 Nitrosospira sp. Nsp18
CACTCTTTACCATATCAAGGTCTCCTTTTCGGTAACCTTCAATATGGCGCAACGTTATTTCTCAGAATACCTTTCGGTTACATTTAATTCGGCGCAATTCGTGTAAGTTCCTCCATATGTCAAACGGCCCGTAAAAATGCTATTGTCGAGGTTATAGCAGAAAAATTATTTCCGTTGTCTTTGGGCCCATAGTCCCGAAACAGGACTACTTTTTCTTGGTAGATATGTTTTAACGTCTTCATTCTAAAGGTGAAACCGTTCTGATTTCTCATAATAAAATGTCAGTTGGACAAAACTGTCTATCGCCAACAGGCTGTCTGTAATGAAACGTGCAGGAGAAGCCCTTTTGCTGCATAGCCGCAGAACAGAACCTCATCAGTAGAATATTTCGACTTTCTAATGCGAACTGAACCAGCGTAAGCAAATATTTAAATCAGAAGAAACTTTCCGGTATGACAAGAACATCCCCTTGTTGCATGGGTACGTTGGCCGAGATATCGCCGTCCCTGATCAGATCATTTAATCGAACGCTAAATTGGTGCTGTTTCCCATTTATGTTACGAACGATCCTGGCCTTGTTGCCCGCCGCAAAATCCGTTATGCCCCCCACCGCAATCAAAACATCCATAAGCGTCATTTCTTCACGATATGGAAGTGCTTGAGGCTTCGCGGCCTCCCCTATGACCCGGATTTGTTCCGTGTAAGGGCCGACAAATTCCGTCACGACAACGGTCACAACTGGTTGCTGAATATACTTCGACAAAGCTTCTTCAATATCTCGCGCCAACTGCGTTGACGTTTTCCCGCTGGCAGGTAAATCCTCCACCAGAGGCGTCGTGATTTTCCCGTCCGGCCGAACCGGTACCGCCATGGAAACTTCCGGATTTCGCCAAACAATGATATCGACGTTGTCGCCGGGACCGATAAGGTAATCATGCGCGAGATGCTTGTCGTCCGGAGAAAGCGATGGATACGATTTACAGCCGCCGCTGAGAAGGACAGGAAAAACAATAGCAAAACAAGCCAGCCATTTCCTGATACTGATATACGAAGACGAAGCGCTCACTGAACTTCCTTTTCTTGTTTATTGATTATTAAAGTCTGCTGGGGCCGCTTGAAGAGGATTTTTAGTAAAAGTAAAAAGCCATAAATCTATTTCTCTTTTGAAGGCGGCATGATCAAGCCCAAGGCTCAAGGCTGATCGACTATTTATAGCATGTAATCCTACACCGTCAAGGCTGGCATAATAGCATTTTACGCGATTCAAGCGCTGAACATGACGCCAGCTTTCGGAATTCAAAAAGTTTATTCCATCAAACGAGCTGCAGAAGGAAATCCATTTAATTTGCTAACTGACGATACTTGCATCTTATCAATTTCAGCAGCAGGACTAAATTGGACTTTGGTACACCCCATGAGAGCAAGGTTATTAATAACGTGTATAGCTTACCTCGAGTTCGCGCTATCGCGATCCTTGGAACTAAGGGCTAAATACCTTCTTCATGTTAATGTAATGCCCAGCGCACGTGTTCGCGTACCAGAAACGAAACATCGTCCCGGTGTCCTTGCAACGCCCCCATCACCCCCGCGGAAAACGGCGCGTTACCCAGTCCCACCGCCAGGTTACGCAACCATTGCTCATGCCCGATCCGGCGGATGGAGCTACCAGCCAGTCCAGTGTCAAACTCTTCTTTGGTCCAACCGAATAGCTCAACCAATGATGTATCGTCCAGGCCATTGCGGTAATCTCGCCCCGGCGGGAAATAAATGCACTATCGCCATCGTGAACCACCTGCCAGCTGTCTCTCGCTGGCGGCATGTAGTTCATGCGTGCCGGGAACAAGTTCCGCCGGATGGGTACGCCGCGTACCGTGCTTTGCCATATAATCCATCTCGCCGTGACAACCTTTGCTCAGCCAGTCCTGCAGATCTGATTCGGCCTGCTTCATCTCGGTGCGTGCATCGATAATGCTGATATCCTGAAAGCCGAGTTCATTACCCAGGCTTTGATCAACTCGGCGAGCTGGGTAAAATCAACCGCTGCATCTGGGAAAATCTTCAGCGGATCTTTGGAAATTTTTTCTTGCATAGTTCGCATCATACCTTTCCTGGCCGTCATGCATCACGCTAGCCGCCATCACGTCAATTGCGATCTTGCCGATGAAGCCGCGACGCTAGCGTTTGGCGCAAAAATCGCAACCATATTGCATCCCGGCCTAATTATTTTCCTGAGTGGCGATCTCGGTGCAGGCAAGACTACGCTGGCACGGGGAATCCTCCGGGGTTTGGGTTATCAGGCAAAAGTAAAAAGCCCCACATACAATTTGGTTGAACTTTATAAAATTTCTAGGTTATACTTCTATCACTTTGATTTTTATCGATTCAAAGATCCCTTTGAATGGGAAGAAGCAGGTTTCCGGGAATATTTCAACGCGAACTCAATTTGCCTGGTGGAATGGCCTGAAAAGGCGGCTGGCCTATTGCCTAAGGCCGATTTGAGTTTTCTGTTCCATATTGCTGAAGCTGGCCGCAATGTGGAAATTCAGGCAGACACGGAGGCCGGTAGACTGTGTTTGAAACATTGGCAATCCCTGAAAAATCCTTGAACGCGGCAACATTCGATTGCCGCAATGTTCGTACCCAATCCATATTCGTCACCTGGTTCATGGCGGCTGCACTCCTGTTTCTGCCGCTCAGCAATTTCGCCTTCGCTGACATCAAGGTCAGCTCGGTCCGTATCTGGCCGGCGCCGGAGTATACCCGCCTCACGCTGGAATCACCCCTGCCTATACGGTATTCGCTCAGCATCGTAAAAAATCCGGATCGCGTCGCGATCGATCTGGAGCAAGTCGTGCTAACGCCCGAACTCGAAAAACTGGCGGATAGAATTGACGCCACGGATCCCTATATCCAGGCAGTACGGATCGGGCGCTTCAAACCGGGCATATTGCGCCTGGTACTGGACCTCAAAACCCAAGCGGTGCCGCAAGCTTTCGTGCTCAAACCCGTGGGCGACTACGGGCACCGGCTGGTGCTGGATATTTATCCCGTTGTTCCGCCCGATCCGCTGATGGCGCTTCTGAACGAAAATACCACGGCGACATTACAATCTGACGCCAATCCCGACACTAATATAAATTCAAAAGCGGAAACCAGGTCTGCGCGCACTTCAGCCTCCAAAAAACATAAGCCCGAGATGATACGTCTCATAACCGTCGCTATTGACCCTGGGCACGGCGGGGAGGATCCTGGGGCAATAAGCCAACGTGGCACACATGAGAAGAATATCACGCTGGCGATTGCCAAAAAACTCAAGGCCAAGATAGATAAAGAACCCAACATGCGGGCCGCGCTGACACGGGAAGGAGATTACTTTATTTCGTTGCCCATGCGTCTGGTAAAGGCACGCCAGTTGAACGCCGATTTGTTCGTATCGGTGCATGCAGATGCCTTCATCAAGCCGCATGCGCGCGGTTCCTCCGTATTCGCACTGTCCGAACGTGGCGCAACCTCGGCTGCCGCGCGCTGGCTGGCAAAAAAAGAAAACGACGCGGACTTGATCGGCGGAGTCAACCTGGATATTAAGGACCCCTATCTCAAGCAAACTTTGCTTGATTTGTCACAAACGGCAACCATCAATGACAGCCTCAAGCTCGGTAGGGAAGTGCTTTCAGAAATCGGCGATATCAACCATCTGCATAAAAGCAGCGTGGAGCAGGCGGGCTTCGCTGTCCTCAAATCGCCGGATATCCCTTCAATCCTGGTTGAAACCGCTTTCATCAGTAATCCGGACGAGGAAAAGAAACTGAAAGATACCGCGTATCAAGACAAACTGGCAGACGCCATACTTGCCGGCATCAAGCGATATTTCGCAAACAATCCCCCGCTTTCGCGCTCGAGAATGGTGTTGCTTGAGTAAGCCCTTTCCATCATCCGAAATTACGCGCTATTCTCATTGCTGACAGGTTTCCTGAAACCTCTGCCACAATCAAGGAGGATAGCGCGTGCGCCTGCCGTCGTCTGCTCGTCTTTCTCCTCCTGCCCCTATACTGTCGTCATGTCCGTGTGCTGAACCAGAGGCTTCTAGCTGTGATAATGCTTCTACTTCATAATCGCGGCGTTTAATTATCCGAGACGTTGTCGTGAGCAACGAAGATCTTTCCAGACTGAAGATAGACCGGGGCAGTGCCGCAACGGGTACGCGCAAGAAGCGCTTCCCCCTCGCAGCCTGGCTCGCCATCGCTGCAATGCTTGTGGTGCTCGGGTTTCTCTATTTCCGAAGCGGCATTGCAGTAGAGGTGGAGTCAGCCACGGTGACCACTGCATATCCGTCACAATCATTTACATTGCTCAACGCAACCGGTTATGTGGTTGCGCAACGTAAGGCAGCAGTGGCGTCCAAGGCTACCGGACGGGTGGAATGGCTGGGCGTAACAGAAGGCAGCAAGGTGACGGAAGGCGAGATTATTGCGCGACTGGAGAATGCCGATGTCAGCGCTACAATGGACCAGGCAGCGGCCAGCATCAACGTAGCCAAGGCAAACCTGCAGCAGGCACAAGCGGAATTGGTCGATGCCCAGGCAGCGTTCAACCGGAATAGGGAGTTGCTTGGCAAGGGTTTCATCTCGCCATTCGCATACGATACGGTAACTGCCCGCTATCACAAGGCTCAGGCTGCCCTTCGGGGTTTCGGCGCCGAGGTCGCCGTAGCCGAGGCAAATTACCGCGCAGCCCGGATAGCGGTGGAGCAAACACTGATCCGTGCGCCGTTCGACGGAGTGGTACTGACGAAAAGCGCGAATATCGGGGACGTCGTCACTCCCTTCTCCTCCGCGCTTGACGCCAAAGGTGCAGTAGTGACGATGGCAGACATGGATACGCTTGAGGTAGAAGCCGATGTATCCGAGTCCAATTTGCCAAAAGTAAAGCTCGGGCAACCTTGCGAAATTCAACTGGATGCGCTTCCCGATCTGCGTTTGCGCGGGATGGTACAGCGGATCGTGCCAACGGTGGATCGTGCTAAAGCGACCGTGTTGGTAAAAATACGATTTGTCGACCATGATGCGCAGGTACTGCCGGAAATGAGCGCCAAGGTCGCCTTCCTGGAAAAAGAAATGGCCTCTGACCAACGCACTGCGCGTGTTGCTGTATTGTCCGACGCAATTACACAGAGAAATGGCAAACGCGTCATATTCCTTTTAAAGGACGGAAAGGCAGCTGAGACGCCTATCGAAACCGGAGAAAAAATTGGCGATATGGTTGAAGTCCTGAAAGGCGCAAAGGCGGGCGACAAGGTAATACTAAGACCGGGAGACGGGCTCGACAACGGCGATAAGGTCAAAACGGCGGTTAAATAAAAGGCAGCAGGGCTTGCATGGAAAACGCTTCCAAATCGATTGTCGAGATCAGGCAGCTCACCAAATCCTACCGCCGAGGCGGCCAAGTGGTGCCTGTCTTGACCAACATCTCTTTCGACATCATGCCGGGCGATTTCATCGCATTGATGGGCCCTTCCGGTTCCGGCAAAAGTACGTTGCTCAACCTTATCGCGGGTATCGACAAGCCCGACAGCGGTTCGCTGAAAGTTAACGGAATCGATATCGCCCTGCTTTCCGAAGCGGAACTGGCCGACTGGCGAGCTGCCAATGTCGGGTTCATTTTCCAGTTCTATAACCTCATGCCCGTACTGACCGCGTTCGAGAACGTTGAGCTGCCGTTGTTATTGACAACACTTTCGCGCAACCAGAGACAGGAGCGCGTCGAACTTGCGTTATCGATGGTAGGTCTGACTGACCGTATGGCGCACTACCCTTCTGAACTGTCCGGCGGTCAGCAGCAGCGCGTGGCAATCGCCCGCGCCTTTATTACCGATCCGCTCATCCTGGTGGCGGATGAACCCACCGGAGATCTTGACCGGGTATCAGCGGACGATATTCTCGCCATGCTTGCGCGCTTGAACAGCGAGATGGGCAAAACGATCATTATGGTGACGCATGATCCGCACGCGGCCAAATCAGCCCATTCGATTCGTCATCTCGAAAAAGGCAAACTGGACGTAACCCCTCAACAGTAAGCGGCAGTATGGTGCGTTCTCCTTTGCTTTTTCCGACGTTTCTTACAGGACGCGCTATGACGAAACTGCTACCAAAATGCACTTCCTGAAGCTTATTTCAAGAAATACGCTGCGCCATAAGCTGCGCACCGGGTTGACCGTGCTGGGCCTAGTGGTGGCGATACTTGCTTTCGGAATGCTACGGACAGTGGTTGATGCCTGGTATGCGGGGGCGGAAAATGCCTCCTCCACCCGCCTGGTGACGCGAAGTTCGATTTCGCTGGTATTTCAGCTACCCATCAACTACCAGGAGCAGATTCGCAAAATTCCGGGCGTATCGGCGATCAGTCATGCGAACTGGTTTGGCGGAGTCTATATTACCGAGAAAAACTTTTTCCCGCAGTTCGCGGTAAATGAAAAAACCTATTTCGATCTTTATCCGGAATACCTCATCCCGTCGGCGGAAATGAACGCATTCCGGGCCGACCGCAAGGGCTGTGTGATCGGCCGCAAGCTGGCAGATACGTATGGTTTTAAGGTCGGGGATACAATCCCCCTTCGGGGAACGATTTACCCAGGTGCATGGAGTTTTACGGTGCGCGCTATTTATGACGGCGCCGAAGCGGGAACGGACACCTCGCAGCTTTTCTTTCACTGGGATTACCTCAATGAAACGTTGAAAAAGACTATTACCCGTCGATCCAATCACGTCGGTGTATACATAATCCAGATCTCGGATGCGGACAGGGCTGCGGAAATATCGACCGAGATCGACGCATTGTTCAAAAACTCTCTCGCGGAAACCCTTACCGAAACAGAGAAGGCGTTTCAGCTGGGTTTTGTCGCCATGACCGAAGCCATCGTCGTGGCGATACGCATCGTTTCGTTCGTTGTGATCTTCATTATTCTTGCGGTAATGGCGAACACCATGGCAATGACTGCGCGCGAACGCATCGGCGAGTACGCCACGCTCAAAGCATTGGGGTTCGGGCCGCGCTTTCTTACCGGCCTGATTTATGGCGAATCCCTGGCTATTGCGCTCGCGGGTGCGGTGATCGGGATTCTGCTTACTTTTCCGGTCGCCCATGCATTCAGCAAACAGGTGGGTACACTGTTTCCGGTATTCGGCGTCTCGCTGGAAACGGTCTTCATGCAAATTGCCGCCGCAATCGCGGTCGGCTTTATTGCAGCAGTGATGCCTGCATTGCGCGCGTCGCGAGTGTCTATTGTGGAAGGACTTCGTCACATCGGATAGCTTTAACCTAAATCCGGTAGTTGACCGCTCATTTAATAGATTAGTGTTATGATTAATAACATTATTTCATATTATTTGACGTTCACCTTCCGAGTGCAGTCGCTACGACTAACGGATTCAGGATCAAATCGATATGTCGATCCCTCTTTCATACACGTGGCGCAATCTCGCCGCTCGCAAATTGACGACGCTGCTCACTGCTTGCGGAATGGCCCTCGTGGTTTTCGTATTCGCAACCGTGTTGATGCTGGAGGAGGGTCTCAGGAGAACCATGGTGGATACAGGGTCTCCAGATAATGTAATAGTCACGCGCCGCTCAGCCGGCACGGAGGTGCAGAGTCTAGTTGAGCGCGACCAGGCCGCCATTGTGGAAAACCAACCGGAAGTCGCCTACGGCATAAACGGCGCGCACCTTGCATCGAAGGAAACCATCGTATTGATTGCTCTTGCCAAGCGCGACTCGAATAAAGCTTCAAACGTATTGATACGCGGCGTCGGGCAAAAGGGAATCGAATTGCGTCCTCAGGTAGAAATCATGGAGGGACGCATGTTTCATCCCGGCTCAACGGAAATTATTGCGGGCAAGAATATTGCCGAGCGCTATAAAGGCGCAGGTGTGGGCGAAACGTTGCGCTTCGCGCAACGTGAATGGACCGTGGTCGGCATTATGGATGCAGGTAAAAGCGGTTTCGATTCGGAAATATGGGGAGACGTGGACCAGTTGATGCAGGCATTTCGCAGACCAGTCTATTCTTCAGTAATACTGAAATTGAACGACGCGGCAACGTTTCCTCAACTCAAGTCCCGGATTGAAAATGATCCCCGCCTTACTCTGGAAGCCAAGCGGGAAAGCGTTTTCTATGCCGAGCAATCGCAAGTGCTGGCAAATTTCATCCGCTACCTGGGGATGATGTTGTCGATCATTTTTTCCGCAGGCGCAATTATCGGTGCAATGATCACCATGTACGCCTCCGTTGCTAATCGTGCCACGGAAATCGGCACCTTGCGCGCATTGGGTTTTCGACGAAGAAATATTCTCTCCGCATTTCTTGTGGAAGCATTGATGCTCGGTGCGGCGGGTGGCGTCATCGGTTTGACAATGGCGTCTTTCATGCAGTTCTTTACCATTTCCACCATGAACTGGCAGTCCTTCTCCGAGCTGGCATTCAGCTTTATCCTGAATCTGGAAATTATCCTTAAATCGTTTGCGTTCGCGCTAATCATGGGCGTAGTCGGCGGCTTTCTTCCAGCCGCGCGGGCCGCGCGGCTGAAGATCGTGGACTCTTTGCGGGCAGTGTAATCACATGTATGAATGTGCGTTTACACCACTTCATTTTCTATATTCCGTATCCGACGATAAAAACATACTTTTGACCCGTTCCCGCGAGGGCGAAACACATCTCCTCACGGGGCTTTCCATCTTTGAAAAATTATTTTTGAAGCTCTTCTATAGTGCCCATGTGGAAGCCCAGCTTTCCTTTGCGCCGCTCTTCAAAGTAGCGTCTCAGGGGTTCGCTAATGACACGAAAAGCCAGCGTATCCCAGGGAATTTCCGTTTCGTGGAAAAGCTTGACATCCAGGCTTTCAATTCCCGGTTTGAAGTCAAGATCCAGCATCCGTGCACGAAACAATATGTGCACCTGATTGATATGAGGCAAATTGTAGATGGAATAAAGATCGCCCATTTCCACCCGGGCGTTGGCTTCTTCCAAAGTCTCACGTTCGGCGCCCTGGACCAAAGTCTCGGCATTTTCCATGAACCCCCCCGGCAATGTCCATAACCCATGGCGCGGCTCGATGGCTCGGCGGCATAGCAATATCTGGTCCTCCCATTCGGGTATGCTGCCAACCACGATCTTGGGATTCTGGTAATGAATAATATTGCATGCGGAACAAACGTGACGCGGCAGCGTATCGCCCTCAGGAACTCGCAATTCCACTAAAGTACCGCAGTTACTGCAATATTTCATTGGGATTGATTGTATAGGTTATTTATGCTGATGCTTACGCTACGTAGCGAGATATATTTTGCGGCCAAAGAGGTAACTGTGCAATTCCCGAATTAGTCTTCGACATGTTTGAAAGTCCAATAGGAGTTGAGGAAGTAATTTATCAAGGTGGCGGGTATGATTCCGATAAATTGGTGAACCTGGGGCTGCACGTCAGGAAAGAATAAAGAAAGTGTGACGAAGGTGCCGTAGCTCAAGATTAGCGAGAGGAGGGAGACTGTATTGAATTTAAGGCCTTTTATTCTGGTTTTGTCCTTGGTATTGCGATCGCGAAATGTCCAGTAGTTGTTGAAAAGGAAGTTGGATATTATCGATATTTCTATGGAAATAGGTGAAGCAACGAATTTGTTCAAGCCTAGAAAAAGTAGTAAGGTAAAAAATCCCAGATTAACGGCGACACCCGTGGCACCGACAGCCAAAAATTTGATGAAGGTTTTTGAACTCTCGAAACGTATCCACCACGCATTGGCGACAAATTCGACGATATCTCGTAATCCCAGTTTTGAGTCACCATAGCAGCGATCAATAAAATTGACCGGGACTTCAACAATTCTGGCCTTCTCGACTGTGACCGCGTGAAGAAGGGCAACCTGGAATGCATAGCCTTGCACCCCCAGTTTGGCAAAATCGATGCGGCGCAAAATGGATGTGCGGATTGCCCGAAAACCGGCAGTGCAATCACGCACCGAATAAATTCCCGCCAAATAGCGTGCGACAATGTTTCCAAACCGCGAGTTTAGACGACGGTATAGACCCCATTCCTTTGGAATGCTCCCGCCTGGCACATAGCGGCTACCGATGACAAAATCAGCCCCATGTTCGATTTCAGCCATCAGTCGCGGTACATCCTCCGGCTTATGTGAAAAGTCTGCATCCATCTCAAACACGACTTCCGCATGCAATTCGTCCATCGCATGCAACATTCCGCGGATATAGGCGACCCCCAAGCCTTTTTTCTCCCCCATAAGCAGATGCAAGTTGGAATGGTCGGCCTGTAATTCGCGAACAAAATCCGCAGTTCGGTCCGGTGAATTGTCATCCACCACAAGTACATGCATGTCGTGGGTCAGTTTCTCAAACTGATGCTGTAGCGCCTCGATCAGAGGGCCTATATTTTCCCGTTCGTTGTATGTTGGGATAATGATAACAGTCTTCAATGAGTCAACTCTCCTAGGCATTTTTGGCCGAGACGTATTATCTTAGAAAATTCCAGTTCTTGTCTTTACAGCAGAGAGTGACTCTCACTATCTCGGCTAAATGTCTTCGATCAATCGGGAAAAGCTCACCTATAGGTATCCAATTCCATCATCTGATTCCTGGGGCTGATTCATGATCCATCGCAGATGAATATATACGGTGGCATAAATACGCAGGTTGCCGAAACCAGACCGGTTTCCAAAGTAGTAAACCCATATTTGGAAGAGAGATATGGCGCGGCTTTGCGGGACAGGACGTCCCATCGAAAAGCAAGTTGAACTGAACGCGTTCCCTACGAAGCCGGCAAAGCACGCCGGGTGAAAGTACCGTCCAAGCGGCGGAACTCGGCAATTATCCCATCTATTCTTTCCTGAACGGTGAACTATCGTTCAATTCGTCCAGATAATGATCGATGTCCTGTGCTTCCCGCTCCAGATAATTTCCGATAACCTTGGCGAATTCCGGATGCGCAAGCCAATGCGCCGACCAGGTGCGGACGGGAAGAAAGCCGCGCGCAAGCTTATGCTCTCCCTGTGCGCCCCCTTCGAACAACTTGATACTATGTGCGATGCAGTATTCGATGGCTTGATAGTAGCAAGTCTCGAAATGTAAGCCGGATATAAATTCCTTCGTACCCCAATAGCGGCCGTACAGCGTATGTGTGCTGTGTAAATTGAGGGCGGCGCCAACCGGTTTGCTATCGCGCAATGCCAAAATCAGAAGCACATTCTCTGGCATGCTTTTGCCAATCCTCATGAAGAATTCCAGATTGAGGTACGGCATGGAGTGGTGCTCGTCGTAAGTCTTGTTATAACAGTCGATGAAGAAATGCCAGTGATCGTCGCTGATGTCATTTCCCGACAGCCACTGAAAATGGATGCCTGCAGCTTGTACTTTACGTCTTTCCTGCCGGATTTTCTTGCGCTTGCCATGACTCATCCCCGCCAGAAACATCTCGAAATTTTCATAACCTTGTCCAGTCCGGTTCTGCCAGTGAAACTGGATCCCATGCCGCAAGGTCATGCCCGCCTCTTCCATTTCGCGCGCTTCATATTCCTGCGGAAAAAGGCAATGGAATGACGATATTCCCTCCCCGCCTCTGTCTTTAATCATTTTCATTGCAGCCGAGATAAGCAGGGCGCGGTGCTCTGGAGTCTCCGCGAGCAATCGCCGCCCCGTCACCGGACTGAAAGGCACCGCGCTCAAAAGTTTGGGATAATAAGGGTAGCCATAGCGTTGATAAGCGTTTGCCCAAGCCCAGTCGAACACATATTCACCGTAGGAGTGGCTTTTCAGGTAAAGCGGCAACGCGCCACGCAGGACGTTCCCCTCCCATAGCGTGACAAACTGCGGCAGCCAGCCCGTTTTTTTTGAGGCACACCCGGTTTCATGCATGGCGGATAAGAACTCGTGCCGCAGAAATGGATCGTCTCCGGTGAGGGCATTCCATGCCGGGACAGAAATGCCGGCAAGAGAATCGACTATTTTTATTTCAAATCCGGCGCTCATGCGGGATTGTCGCGCTTGCCGGCCTTGGGCGCAAGGCAGCTCATTCTGGTATTATTTGGCGGACTGTCAACAGAAACTCAACCGGCCGCCACACCATGAAGCTCGCCATTGCCCAAATCAATTGCACAGTCGGCGACCTGAGCGGCAATACCCGAAAAATACTTGATTACGCCAATCAGGCGAAGAAGGCGGGTGCGCAACTGGTTATCACGCCCGAGATGGCGCTGTCGGGCTATCCGCCGGAGGACCTGCTATTGCGAGCGGGATTTCGTTTCGCTTGTGAGGATGCGCTTGCAGAGCTGGCCAAGGAAACGAGCGGGGTGACACTGCTGGTTGGGCATCCTCATCTCAAGGATAATAAGCTTTACAATGCAGCCTCCGTGATACGCGACGGCAAAATTGTCGCGACGTATCTCAAGAATCTGCTTCCCAATGATAGCGTATTCGATGAACGGCGTTATTTCGAACCCGGCTCCAATCCCTGCATATTTGAACTGAATGGGGTAAAGTTTGGCATCAACATTTGCCAGGATGTTTGGCAAAAAGGCACAGCCACTCGCGCCAGGGAGGCGGGAGCGGACGTGCTCCTGGTGCTGAATGCTTCACCCTACCACATGTGCAAGCAAGCCTTGCGCTATCAACTGGTACGGCAGCGCATCGGTGAGACGGGACTTTCGGTGGTTTACGTGAACATGGTAGGCGGACAGGATGAACTGATATTCGACGGCGCTTCTTTTGCCTTGAATAGCAAGGGCGAACTGACCCATCAATTTGATGAATTCGGGGAAACGCTCGGCCTGATCGAATTGCAAAACGGGAATCCTATAAGCGGCTATATCACGGCTTCAAATACCCTGGAAGCGAGCGTTTATCAGGCGCTGTGCCTTGGCGTAAAGGATTATGTCGGAAAGAATGGCATACCCGGGGTATTGCTGGGCCTCTCCGGCGGCGTCGATTCGGCGCTCACAATGGCGATTGCGGTCGACGCCCTGGGCGCCGAGAAAGTGAAAGCGGTAATGATGCCTTCACAATTTACCGCCGATATAAGCTTATCGGATGCACGTGCCATGGCCCAGACGTTGGGTGTAGGTTATAGCGAACTGCCCATCGAACCCGTATTCGGCAAATTCATGGATACGCTGGCCGATGAGTTTCCCACGCTGCCCCAGGGCAACACCCAGGATATCACGGAGGAAAACCTGCAAGCGCGTATACGCGGCACCTTGCTGATGGCATTATCGAACAAGTACGGCTCGATCGTGCTCACCACCGGCAACAAGTCCGAAATGGCAGTAGGCTACTGCACCTTATATGGCGATATGGCCGGCGGCTTCGCTGTGCTGAAAGACGTCAGTAAAACCATGGTGTACCGGCTTTGCCGGTACCGCAACAATTCAGGTAATGTTATCCCGGAGCGTGTCCTCAACCGGGCGCCCTCGGCTGAATTGCGTCCTGACCAGACCGATCAGGACAGCCTTCCGCCTTACGATGTGCTCGACGCTATCCTCGAAGCTTATATGGAAAAGGATTTGTCGATGCAGGTGATTCTAGGCATGAACTACGCCGAAGCCGACGTACGGCGGACGGTGCACCTTATCCGTCAGAATGAATACAAGCGCCGCCAGGCGCCGCCCGGCATCCGCGTTACCCAGCGAGGCTTTGGCAGGGACTGGCGCTATCCGATTACATCGAGGTATCAAGATGAATTTTAAAAATGGTGCGCGCGGATTCCGGTCATCGCAGCTTTATAAAGGCTTTCCGAATTTATAACCGCTTAAACCTAAATCAATGGCAACAACCGAACAGCTTGAAGCATGACTGTGATACCAGTCTCCATATAATATCTGCTCAAAGGAATGTACCGTGAAAAAAATCGAGGCTATCATCAAACCCTTCAAGCTCGACGAAGTGTGCGAAGCGCTCAATGAAATTGGCATAACTGGGCTCACCGTTACTGAAGTCAAGGGCTTTGGTAGACAGAAGGGCCATACCGAGCTCTATCGCGGCGCCGAATACGTCATAGATTTTCTGCCGAAAGTAAAAATTGAAATAGTCGTGCTTGAGAAACTGGTGGATAGCGTTATCGAGACCATCGTCAACACCGCGCGTACCGGCAAGATCGGTGATGGCAAGATCTTTGTAACGAGTATCGAACAGGTAACGAGAATACGCACCGGAGAAACAGATGAAGCAGCGATTTAGGCTGGATGGGTCTTGCAATACGGATAGCAATAGCAGCGCGCCATATGAACGATAGGCGGAAACAATCGTGAAGGGTTTTTCCATTCCTGAAAAAGTGTTTTTATGCCGAGCCGGTCAAGCGTGCTGATTTTGCGCACCGGCGTTTCCGGTTGGAAAAGTACGGTCCGGCGCTATTCCTTCCATAGCTTTTTCATGCCGGCCCCATCTTGAGATATCAGCCCTGTTTCGGCTATCAACCCCGTTCGGCGTGATGGAACTTCGGTCGCGAAGCGTTATCCTACCGACGTGAAAATGCGCCATGTAATGGCTATTTTGCCAATATTGTTTGCGCTGAATGGTTTTGCCAACGAATTGCCTGAGCTCGGCGATGTGTCCCGGGCAACGATGTCGGCGCACCAGGAACGGGAGCTTGGCCTCAAGATCATGTCCGAGATCCGCGCCGACAGCAGTTATATGGAAGATGCCGAAATAACGGACTACCTTGCCAGCCTCGGCAATAGGCTGATTCTCGGCTCGAATGAAGCTCATCCCAATCAGGAGTTCGAATTTTTTGCCCTCCGAGACCCGACCATCAACGCATTCGCGTTGCCGGGCGGCTTCATGGGCTTCAACAGCGGGCTTATCCTGGCGGCGGAGAGCGAATCCGAACTGGCGGGCGTCATGGCGCACGAAATAGCGCATGTCACTCAGAAACACCTTGCTCGCATGATCGCCTCGCAGAAATACAGCATGCTGACGTCACTGGCGGCGGCAGCCCTCGCTATCCTGGCGGCGCGTACCAATTCGCAGGCGGGGCAGGCGATTCTGGTTGCGTCCCAGGCACGCCAGATTCAATCGCAACTGGACTTTACTCGCGACCACGAAAAAGAGGCTGATCGCATCGGCTTCAACATATTGGTCAGTGCGGGATTTGATCCACATGGGATGTCGGCTTTCTTCGAACACATGCAGAAAGCAACCCGATTCTATGAAAATGGCCCCCCAGCATATCTGCGCACCCATCCAATTACTTATGCGCGCATCGCGGATATTGAAAACCGCATGCAGGATATGCCTTACCGGCAAGTTCTCGACAGCATGGATTTCCGGATGGTGCAGGCGAAGCTGCGCGCTTCCATCGATGAACCGGCGGATGCGATACAGCACTTCGACTCCATCCTGCGGGACAGGCGTTATACCAGTGAGACTGTGGAACGCTACGGACTTATCAATGCCCTGCTGCGCGGACGAGATTATCTGCGCGCGGATAAGGAACTGGAGCGTCTTTACGACACCTTGCAGCCGGATGCGGTGGATGAAGCGCTGGAAAATCATCATCTCGGTACATCCATTCAGATAGAACGTAAAGCGCCCCCTTCCAATGCCATGATCGAAACCCTGGCGGCTCGAGTCAAACTTGCTCTCGGCCAAACCAAGGACGCCCTCGATATCTACCAGGCCGCGCTGCAAACGTTCCCCCACCACCGCGCATTAATCTACGACTATACAGACGCGCTTCTGCGCAATAGGGGCGCCGATAAGGCGCTCAAGTTCGTCAGCCGGCAATTGCAGTTCACTCCAAATGACATACGCCTTTATAAATTACAGGCGCAGAGCTATGCGGCGCTTGGCAATGTGATGTCCGCGCATCGTGCGCAGACGGAAGTTTATTCACGGCAGGGCAATTATCATGCTGCCGTTGAACAACTGCAGATCGCGTTGCAAAACAGCGACGGCGATTTTTACCACAACTCCAGCGTCGAGGCCCGCCTCAAGGAGCTACGCGAACTGGCTGCCAACCAGGACAAAAATAAATAGGTCCTTTCCCCTGTTCTTCATCCGATCCAGCGTCGATTCCCGTCTGCGTCACGCTCTGCCCCAGCCGTATTCTGAAGCACATTAAAGCAACTCCGCGGTGCCCACCGGGCGGTCGTGTGGCTGAGGTGGTATTGATGCTCGCGGACGGTCAAGGTGCGCCGACCATCGGTTAATCAGAAATCCGTGATCTGTCCCTAATTGTTACTAATTGTTATTCATGCGACCGGTATATCACCGTCGCCCAAATGGCGACCGATTTTTGGATGAAATCCACTGTAGAGAAAACTTGAATTTCTGATGCAAGAGCAAGTTCATGGTCGTCGATCACCCCATGTTAAACCCTGCCATGTGCAAATAATGGTGTCTGATCTGTCTGACCCCATCATTTTCTTCCACTAAAGCTCCCTGTTCGTTTCGGAGTTGAATTTCCCAGACTCTTCCTCTATGGTTAAACTGAATATGTTCAGTACGCACCACAAGACGTTGGCATATGTAATAAAGGTACATCGGCAAACGGACAGGTTTTGCTTTCTTTTTTTTCAAGCTCCCTTGTTCCATCATTGCTGTGAATCGCACACTTGCTCAGCATTTTGAGCCAGATCTGCAATTTCTTCGAAGTGGAGTAGCAAAAAAAAATGCCCGCCCTTGAAAAAGAAGAAAAAATGTCAGTCCTCGAAAAAGAGCTCATCGACACGGCGTTTCGTGGCAACTGGGCAGGACCTGCCAAACTTCCCGTTCTTTCCGAGTTTTTTGCGCAAGAAGATTCAAGGCTTTTTGTGCAGGAAGAGGCCGATATCACCGTTCGTGGAATTTTTCTGCGAGAACTCCTGCTTGGTTTGCGAGCCCCCGCTAAGGATGCGGAGGCAACTTCACGTCTGCACGGCGTCCGGCTACGCGGCGCCATTATCAAGGGCGAGATTGATTTGAGCGACTGCAAAGGAGCGGGGGGGACGCCATTGCCGCCACTACTGCTGGATCGCTGCATTATCCACGACGGACCCATAATAAAGTACCCTGCTGTCCGCAATGGCGCCAGCGTAGAGGAAAAAATTCTCAATGCAATAAATGCCAGCAATGTGCGGCTTAGCCGCCTATCGCTTTGCGGATGCAGAATCTCCGGACGTGTTGACCTGACCGACGCCACTCTCGATGGGGATCTTGAGATTAGCGATGTTGCGCCGCTCGATAATGGTAGCCCTTGCCAGATCTTTGCTCGCCGATGCCGCATCGGTGGCTCCGTGATTGCTCAACGAACGCACTTCAGAATCCAACCTGGCCAGTGCACCGAGTTCGGCATTCCGGATTACGCGCTCAATCTCGTCAGCGCCGAGATCCACGGATCCATCGTGCTCCAGCCAGACTTTCATGCCCAAGGCGGCGTGAGCGTCAGAGGTGCTCACGTCAGTGGCGACATCTGGGCAGAAGCCGCTAAATTCGTTGCCCCTGGCAAGATTGCGTTTCGAGCCGAGTCGCTGCAGTGCGATGGCACGGTAGCCTTGCATGGGAGTGAAGATAAGAATAAAGAGCATTATGAGGTGGAGGGGAACCTCGATTTCCTTAGCGCCACAATTGGCTTTCTCGATCTCCGCGGTATCCAAATCCGCAAGGTCGCCGCTCAGGACTACGCGCTCAATCTGAGCCTTGCGCGCGTACGGACGAATCTCTGGCTTCACAATCTTCCATCAGGGCCCAAAACTATTGTTGAAGGTGTGATTGACGCGCGTGGGGCGACCGTGGGCGGAGATTTGAATCTTAATGGACTAACGCTGAATCCGCCCCCTGACTGGGCGCACGCGAGTATTCTCGCATCCAACCTTCGAGTCGGCGGCGACCTAATTCTCGATGATCTTGTGACCTCTATTGATCTGGAGAGCAGCCATGTCGAGAGCAACCTCAATGTAAACAATACGGTCATGAAATCGCCGAATAATCAGGAATACGGCCTATACGCGCACAACATAACAATCGGTAACGACTGCAATCTGACAAAGATAGCCGGCACTGTTGATCTGGGGCTTTCGCGCATTGGCGGCGCGCTAAAGGTGCATGCACAATATCTTGCCTCGCTGAATGCCAAGGATGCCGAAGTGCGAGGGTCGGTGTCAATCAGCGGCATATTTATGCCGCTGATGAAAAAGCATCGAATAAATTTCGACGGCGGCAGCTATCGGAGCGGGTTCTCCATCGGTGATCTCGAAAATAGTCTCAGATTTATAAATCCTCCGAGTTCTCTCGTGACTGACATTAAGAATATGCCCATTCCTACTCTCAGTATCGAGGATGCGTGCATCGCAAATGATTTCCAAGTGACGAAGGTTCGGGCAGCGGAAGTGCTCGTTATCGAAGCCTATAAGGCGCCACTTTCTTTTTATCCCGATTGGGTGCTTGTCGAAGCGCTATGTCAGCTTGAGAAAGAACGCAAAGCTATTATCGCTTTCCTAAAGCATCAATCGGATACGACAATGGAATCAATTCTGCTTGGGGGGCAGTCGACACCAATTCATCAACTGAATGGACGTGGCACGCTGAAACTTGATTCCGCGCCGATGGTACGGGATTACCTGAGATTTTTCTGTGCCTATGTTTGGGGAGGAGATGAAAGAGAGGAAGGCGCCTTCCTTATTATCGAGACGGAGAAAGCGCTCGGCGATGCGAAATTATCGGCTCCAGTGGAATTTGCTGAGGTATCGGTAAAGAAAGACGAGGAAAAGGGTTGGAGCTGTACAGCCATGATCCGCTACGCCAACAAACTGTATCGCACTGAGCTGCACGTATATCCTGATGGCAATGTGAAGATGACCAAGGATGATTTTTTAGCTGATATTGAAGAAGAAAACCCGATTACATTTGATCCGCCCTTACGCATCATTACTGATTCACACATCAAAGCTGATCCTGGCAGTGCGCCATTCTGGTTGAGGACGATTTTACCTGCCGCGCAGGTGGAGAAGATCACGCGCGAAGAAATTTCTCAGAATATTGAGCCCATCTTGTTGCAACAACTGGTACAACCTGGCATTCAGAAAAATGAAGCTGCTACTGCAACAGGCCGTGCGGAAGTCTCTCTACGTGGTCTCAAGGCCAGGGTGTTTCATCATAACCTCCGGCAGTCCGGTTCCTGGGGACCCGGTATAAGGCTAAAGCTTGACGGGTTCGAATATGATCGTGTCGAAACCGAGGGAGTTGAGGGTAAGGACAAGATAGTTAAGCCCATTAACGATAATACCGGTCCAAAAAAAGCATTTAACAAAAAGGAAACACCGAAACCGGAGAAACCGAAAATACGTTCGTCAAAACGCGTAGATGAAACGGCCGATGCTTACATCGGTTGGCTGACCCGGCAATATGATTGCCCCCACGCAAAATCTCATAAGCACGCCCGTGACCGATTAATAGCTTGCGCCATCGAAGCGGATAGCGCTCGCGTTGCGCCATAGAAAAAGGTTACCGAAACAGTTTTGCAGTTAACGTTGTGCCATAAGGAAAGGAATTCATTTTAGTGCATCGAAGATGATTT
>NZ_FMWY01000054.1:0-2120 GCF_900103145.1 Nitrosospira sp. Nsp18
ACAATGCTATCGACCCGGTCATGGGCCAGGTCGATGGCGCTGGAACGTAATAGTGACTTCCTTCCTGGCTCATGCTCTTTCTCCTGCTTGTAATTTACCGGTTATTTGCCGGGGTCCGATCAACAACAGTAAGCTTGCCACAAGTAATACGCCACCGGTAGGACCAGAGAGTAAGCAAGCACGAGCAACGCTGTTCTGATCGATGCCAACTTTCTCTCGATGTCCACGTTTTCCGGGATGTCCATGTCGTCGGACATATTCATATGCTTTGGCATATCGCTCTCCTGTCTCGGCTGTTACTTAATGACGGGCGGCACAACGAAGGTATGATAGGGCGCGGGGGACGGCAAAGTCCATTCCAGCGTTTTCGCACCTTCCCAAGGTTTTACCGGCGCTTTTGCGCCCCCGCGGATGCACTTCAGCACTACGTAAAGGAACAGCAATTGCGTGGAGCCGAAACCAAAAGCGCCTATGCTGGAAATCATGTTGAAATCGGCGAATTGGAGCGCGTAGTCGGGAATACGGCGTGGCATGCCCGCCAATCCCAGGAAATGCTGAACGAAGAAGGTGAGGTTGAAAAAGAACATGGAGAGCCAGAAATGCCATTTGCCCAGCGTCTCGTCATACATATGCCCGGTCCATTTTGGTATCCAGTAGTAGGTTCCGGCGAATATGGCAAAGAGTGAGCCCGACACCAGCACATAGTGGAAGTGCGCAATGACATAGTAGGTATCCTGTACCTGGACATCTATCGGCACTATCGCGCAAACGACCCCGCTGAATCCGCCGATTACGAACAGGAAAATGAAACCGATGGAAAACAGCATGGGGGTTTCGAACGTCATGGAACCGCGCCACATGGTGGCGGTCCAGTTGAACACTTTAACGCCGGTCGGAACCGCGATCAGCATGGTGCCATACATGAAGAACAGCTGCCCGGTTACCGGCATGCCGGCGGTGAACATGTGATGAGCCCAGACGATGCAGGACAGGATGGCGATCGAGGCGGTGGCATACACCATCGAGGAATATCCGAACAATGGCTTGCGCGCAAAGGCCGGAATAATTTCGGAGACGATGCCGAACGATGGCAAAATCATGATGTAGACCTCGGGGTGGCCGAAGAACCAGAAGATATGCTGGAACAAAACCGGATCGCCGCCGCCCGCCGCATTGAAGAAGTTGGTGCCGAAGTTGCGATCCGTCAGCAGCATGGTGACCACGCCCGCCAGCACCGGCATCACCAGCACCAGAAGATAGGCGGTGATGAGCCAGGTCCACACGAACATCGGCATTTTCATCAGTGTCATGCCCGGCGCCCGCATGTTGAGGATGGTCGTGATGATGTTGATCGACCCCATGATGGAAGAAGCGCCAAGGATATGAATGGCGAAAATCATCATGTCCATGCCTACGCCCATCTGCACCGACAACGGCGGATAAAATGTCCAGCCACCAGCAGCTGCGCCGCCGGGCACAAAGAACGAGGTAATCAGCATCAAAGCCGCCGGGGGCAATAGCCAGAAGCTCCAGTTGTTCATGCGCGCAAAAGCCATGTCGGGCGCCCCGATCATCATCGGTATCTGCCAATTGGCAAAACCGACGAACGCCGGCATGATGGCGCCGAAGACCATCACCAAACCATGCATGGTCGTCAACTGATTAAAAAACTCCGGATTGACGACCTGTATGCCGGGCTGGAAAAGCTCGGCGCGGATCGTCAGCGCCATCACGCCCCCGGTCAGGAACATCAGAAAACTGAACCACAAATACATCGTGCCGATATCCTTGTGATTGGTCGTAGTCAGCCAACGCATCATCCCGCTGGGATGGTGGTCGTGCGCGTGTGCAATATCGTCTTCTACTGCCGCCATGATTGTCTCCTTGATGCTGTTTTTTTTAAAATGTAGCGTTGATGGAAAGCGGCCAGCGCATCAAGCCGCCGAAATTATCGCCATAGGCATGTGCAATGCCGCCATGCAGCTATCGCAGTCGTGTTCGTGATCGAAGGTCGCAGTGGATGGCGCCATGGTGTCCTCCTTGATGCTATTTTCTGAACTGGTTGATTTCCGATGGCTGCACCACGTCGCCTGCGGTATTTCCCCAGGCATTACGTTCGT
>NZ_FMWY01000046.1:0-6807 GCF_900103145.1 Nitrosospira sp. Nsp18
ACCTCGAGTCATACCACTCCGACATGTCGTAGTCGCGTCCACTTGCCTTGGCGTGACCCGACGTTCCTAGTGTTGTTGCCATGTTGTTTCCTCCTCTGACAGTTGAGAATAACTTCCAACATTCAGTTGGCGGCAACGATTAGTTTCCGCCAGCGAAATTTAGACTTTACTGCTTACATCGAGTTCCCATTCTTTTTGATGCGGCATGATGTAGCCTCCCACAAGAGAAGTGTTGGTAATGGACTTGAATTAGTGCTTGCAGAGGATACTGGCAAGCCAGGCTCCCTAAAAACGGCGTGCTCCGTCAGAGCGCGCACCGGGCCGCGGAAACCTTGCGCAAAGTACGTGGTTTCGAAAGCTGGTAGTTGATTTTTAGCAGAAGAATATTGCAAATAGTTTGTGCAACCGGAATTAGGGATCTGGAACGCCAGGTGTTTACTTTGTATGTTTGATGTGGACTTTCCCCGGTGGGGGTGGCAGTGAGGACTACAGACGGCTACAGGAAGCATTTAACGGAGGTTTATGACTCTGGAGGAGCAGAAGCGTTAAAATCACTACCGCAGCGGTAAGCCGCTTCCTGTTCCGGTTTCCAGTTCCGGGCTCCGCCGTGCTGCAGGTCAAGCAAGTGAATTGAGCCCACCACGCCGACCAGAACAGCTGTTTTTTGATCCTTTACGCCAGGAAATACTCATGAATTTTTCGGAACGATGCTGGTTTTTTCTCCTGTTCTTTTTATTTAGCGCCGCTGCCGAGGCAAGTGCGATAAATAGTCTCAAGAATTTTATTCATAATACCCGTACTGTTAGAGCGGTATTTTTACAGACTGTTCTCGACAGAAGTGGACGTGCGGTGCAAAAAGGCGGCGGTACAATGCAATTCGAGCGTCCGGGCAAGTTTCGATGGATTTACGAGAAACCGTACGAGCAGCTTATTGTCGGCGATGGTTCCCGCATATGGTTTTATGATCGCGATCTTAATCAGGTAACAGTGCGCAAGCTGGATGTCGCTATCGGCAGCAGCCCTGCGGCATTGCTTGCGGGGAGCAGTGATATTGAAAATAATTTCGATCTAACAGAAATCGGCTTGCTGGGAGGCACAGAATGGCTGGAAGCCAAACCCAAAGCCAAGGAAAGCACGTTTGAATGGGTGCGCCTGGGGTTCGCGCCGGAGGGCACCCTGAAGAGCATGGAGTTGCATGATAACTTTGGCCAGACTACGGTGCTTACCTTTACCCGAGTGGAACAAAACCCCAGGCTTGCGCCGGAATTGTTCAATTTCAGCCCACCGGAAGGTGCGGACGTGATCAGTGACTGACCTGTTCGGGCAACGTGAAGCCGCCGCGCCGCTCGCCGAGCAGTTGCGTCCTCATGAACTGAAGGATGTTGTTGGGCAGCCGCATTTGCTCGGTCCGGGCAAGCCGCTACGTCTTGCGTTTGAATCTGGCAAGCCGCATTCGATGATCCTGTGGGGGCCGCCCGGCACTGGCAAAACGACACTGGCGCGACTGATGGCGAGGGCGTTTGACGCTGAATTCATCGCCTTGTCGGCGGTGTTATCGGGCGTCAAGGATATCAGGGAAGCGATTGAACGCGCGCAGGCCGTGTTGCAGCAATCCGGACGTCACACGATTCTGTTTGTGGATGAGGTGCATCGCTTCAACAAATCGCAACAGGACGCGTTTCTACCCTATGTCGAACAGGGATTGGTGACATTCATTGGCGCCACCACCGAGAATCCTTCGTTTGAGGTTAATAGCGCATTATTATCCCGGGCACAGGTTTATGTCCTCACTGCCTTATCCGAAGATGAGCTCGCTGCGCTGTTCAAGCGAGCGGAGCATTTTGCATTGCAGGGATTGAATTTTGCCGATGACGCTAGACGCTTATTGATCGAATATTCGGACGGTGATGCGCGGCGCCTGCTCAACTTTCTCGAGCAGATAAAAACTGCAGCGACGACCGAGGGAATTGCGGAAATAGGGGCGGAGTATGTGCATAATGCACTTTCTCGCGCCCAGCGCCGCTTTGATAAAGGCGGAGATGAGTATTTCGACCAAATTTCAGCGCTTCATAAATCGCTGCGTGGCTCTAACCCGGACGCGACGCTCTACTGGATGTGCCGGATGCTGGACGGAGGCGCCGATCCACGCTACATAGCGCGGCGCTTGATTCGAGCATCGGTGGAGGACATCGGTCTGGCCGATCCGCGTGCATTACGGGTAGCGCTCGATGCCTCGGAGACTTATGAGCGGCTGGGCAGCCCCGAGGGGGAATTGGCTTTGGCGCAAGCAGCACTTTATCTCGCTTGCGCGCCCAAGAGCAATGCCGCCTACCTTGCGTATAATAAAACCCGATCTTTTATCGGCGGTGATAAGTCGCGCCGCGTACCTGAGCATTTGCGCAACGCACCTACCCGCCTCATGAAGGATCTGGGCTTCGGACGAGACTACCGCTATGCTCATGACGATCCCGAAGCTTATGCCGCGGGAGAAAATTATCTCCCGGAAGGCATACCGGAGATTAAATTTTACAAGCCCGTCATGCGGGGATTTGAAAGTAAGATATCCGAAAGGCTGACGCACTTGCGCGAGCTGGACAGACAGGCAAAGAAAAAATCTAAATAAGGCTGTTATTGCCCGGCAAACGTTTTTTGGAGTTAGGATGTTAGACATTCAATTGTTGCGTACCGATCTGGCCCACGTGGCCAGGGTTCTCGCCACCCGTAATTATATTTTTCCCACTACGGAATTCAGTGCCCTGGAGGCAGAACGAAAGAATCTGCAGACCTATACGGAGGAGCTTCAGGCGCGGCGAAATGCCGCCTCCAGACAGATTGGTAACGCCAAAAGCAGAGGGGAGGACGTTTCGAGTATCCTTGCGGAGGTGGCTAGTCTTGGCGACGAACTAAGACAGGCGGAAGCTCAGCTACAAAAGACTCAAGCCGCGTTGCAGCAAATATTGCTGCAGATTCCCAATCTGCCCCATAGCAGCGTGCCGGAGGGCATTAATGAAGCCGATAATCGGGAGGTACGCCGTTGGGGAACCCCGCGGGCATTCGATTTTATGGTGAGAGATCATGTGAGCATAGGTGAAGGTCTGGGATTGCTGGATTTTCCGACCGCCACGAAACTTAGCGGCGCACGTTTCAGCTTGATGACGGGCGCGCTCGCACGGCTTCACCGTGCTCTCGCGCAATTCATGCTGGACACACATACACAGGAGCACGGCTATACTGAGGCATATGTCCCCTATCTGGTCAATGCGGAAAGTTTGCGGGGCACTGGGCAGTTGCCGAAGTTCAAGGAGGACCTGTTCGAGATCCCTCGAAAAAAAGCTGGTTCGGTTGAAGTTCTTTCGGGGCAAGAGAATTATCAAGATGCATTAACGAGTAATTCGACCTATCAGCCCGAAGATGATGATCTGTATCTGATACCCACTGCCGAAGTTCCGCTTTCCAATATGGTGCGCGATCGAATTGTTGCTCTCGAATCGCTTCCCATCAAGCTCACGGCGCATACGCCATGCTTCCGCTCAGAAGCGGGAAGCTATGGCAGGGATACGCGTGGCATGATCCGGCAGCATCAGTTCGAGAAGGTAGAGCTGGTGCAGATTGTGCATCCACAACATTCCTACGAAGCACTGGAGGAGTTGACCGGTCACGCGGAAACGATTCTTCAGAAACTGGAATTGCCTTATCGCGTGATGGCGTTATGCACGGCCGACATGGGTTTCTCGGCGGCCAAAACATACGACATCGAAGTCTGGTTGCCGGAGCAGAATGCTTTTCGCGAAATTTCTTCATGCAGTAATTGCGAAGCATTCCAGGCGCGGCGCATGCAGGCACGCTTTCGCAAAGAAAAAGGCAAGCCGGAATTATTGCATACCATCAATGGCTCGGGGTTGGCGGTGGGACGGACGCTGGTGGCGATTCTGGAAAATTTTCAAAATTCCGATGGGAGCGTATCCATTCCAGAAATTCTGCACCCTTATATGGGCGGCCTTGTTCGGCTTACAGCATAGAACACTATTTTTTTACATCACTTAGGGGGTTTTTATCATGCAGAACGTAACTGGCGGTGAAGCTTCTCCTGACACAATTTCGGATACATCCGCGCTAGAGGCCAAAGTGCGCAACAGCATTGCGCAGGGAAATAACGTTCGCGAAGAAGTACGGGACTTCACAGTGAAAGCCTTGAGTAGGGAGGACCAGGATCAGAAATCGCTACGGAAGGTGGTGACGGCGGTGATGAAAGGAGTGAGTGAAGGCGCTCAGCAAAAGCTACAACAAACACCTGCGCAGACGCAAACAGTACTTGAGCCTATACGCGACGCAGTCGCTGGATTGGATGCCGCGCTCGCGCAGCTTGCCGAAGCTTCAAAGCTGGCTTTGGAGGAGGCCGCAGGCCGGGCGCAAAAATTTTCAAATGAGGAGCTTACCCGCGCCCGCGCGGAACTGGAAAGTGTTGAGGGCCTTTTTCTGGATATCGTGCAGGCATCGGCTTCCGCCGCTCAGGAACTGGTGAAGGAAACCTTGGGGGATTTGATTAATCACGCCAAACGCAACGGGACCGCAGTTGGTTCTCAGGTGAAGGACACCCTCATGGTTTTTAATCAACAGATAACCTCGGTCGGACAGAACCAGCTAGAGGCGGGCATTGAGCTGACTCATGCCATCACCAATCTGATGCGTGAGGCAACTGCCGGGGTACTTGCCGAGATTGCAGAGCGCGTTAAACCGGACGATATACCCAAGGCAGATCGAGGTTAACTAATTTTTTGTAAGTGAGCGGTTCGGGAAAAATTCCACCAGCTGATCATTGGAATGGCGGCATTGACTTCCCGTTAAAAGAACAGGCCCTGCAATAGCTTTATTCAACCTGCAAATCAGACACTGCAGCCGTCCGCATCGCAAGCGCCACTTCCACTACTTGCTGGAACGGCCTCACTTGCCGGGTTAGCTTCAGCCGCTCCAGAGGATTCATCAATTTCTTCGGAAAGCAGCGCACCGATCGAGAATCCAATCGTAAGGTCGCTCACGTGTCCGAATTTATGCAGACGGATGTGCCCGGTTCTGTCGATCAGAATCAGCGTTGGCGTGCCCTGCATCTTATAAGCGTGCATGGTCAAGGGAACGCCTTTTGGTTCGCCATCATACTTGTCGATACCAATCGGAAATCGCAGCCGATACTCATGTATAAATACTTCGAGGGCGTCGGGGCCCATCACGGCGTGATGTTCGAAAACCGTGTGCAGCCCGATCACAGCTACGCGAGCAGGATCAAATTCCTGGTATATTCTCTGCGCCTGCGGAATACCTACCTGTACGCAACCGGGACAAAAGATCTGAAAAGTATGCAATACAACCACTTTCCCCCGCAGCGAGGCAAGCGTAATTGGTTTGGGTGTATTGAGCCATCCTGACGTTTGTAGCTCCGGAGCCATGCTTGCCGTAGCGGCGTTACTGGTTTCCGCCATTCTCATACCCTCTGGAAAATCTCATCAAATAGAACTGCTGAATAATTAAAACAGAAATGGCATCGCCGCGAAATTCTCCAGTTTTATAATAAGGGCCCGGTTTGGCGGGCCGATGCAAGTATTATGAAATTCCGGAACGCGGATTTGCTGTTATCCATGTTTTTAGAAGCACTTCCTTACTTCTTTTTGCCGCTGCAATAATAGGCGGAACCCGTCTGCTTCGTCAAGCAAGCGCGATTTTCCTTCGATAGCAATCAGAGGGACGCCACTGATCAAGCCTGGCCGTCATGAATTTGGGCGTTTCACGTTTCACCCTGATAGGCCGAGCCACACCTTCATCGGTACCCTTTCGCCACAACCCGCTCGAGCTTCAGCGCAAGCTCATTTGTTTCATTTTTTTGCTATATGGACCCATCTAATCATCTAAATAACGATTGAGATTCAACAATGGCAAGCTCAATGGTAAACTGCGCCGTACGAAGCAGGACGGCGCTATGCCAAAAGGATAAATCGGAACTCGGATACTCGCATTACCATAATTCAAATAGGGTAAAATCACCACAATTAGAAGAGGGGAAAATACCGTTTTTTAGAATAGGGGCATTATTAATTTTGCTTAACAAGATAAAGTTTCTTTCTTGTACGCTCCATTTTGCTGTGGTAGAATTTTTCCGTTTCAGTAGTGGCGATTCGGATAATAGTTGAAACCGATACTGTGAAATTTAGAAGAAATTTGATAAGCACAGACGAAAAAGCGGAATAATTTCCGCTGGAAACCCGCATGAAATATGGGTTCAAGCAACTTGATCGATCTATGTACTATGCTTAATAGGATAAGCATAGTACATATAACGTTCATGATATAAACGTAACCCGGCTTGATGAGCCTTCGTCCGTTTCCTGTTTTGATGATCCGGTATTGATATTAATCAGGAAATTTATTGTTTGGATTTTATTAATGGCTGCGCATAACAAATTTTTGTTTTTTGTTGGAACTTTGAACTTATGGAAATGCCGTTATTCTTAATGTTTGAATCCACATAAGGCCGTAGAATAACACAATTACCGACATTCGCAACATGGCTATTAGGCAGAAAAGATCCGGTAATCAGGGTGCTTTTGTCCGGCTATCAGGTAGGCGCCGAGCTAAACAAAAATGATCTGGAAGTCAGTCCGTGAGGCCATTCAAACGTCGCGGAATTTTGGAATTATTGGCTCGTACTGTAATCAGCAATCAAGTGGGGGGAGATATGAGTAGCAAAGCAGCAGCAACCATAGTTGGGATTGTGGCGACCGCATTGTATTCCGGACTGGGAATGGCGGCAGCGGCGGA
>NZ_FMWY01000031.1:0-43622 GCF_900103145.1 Nitrosospira sp. Nsp18
TTACCATATCAAGGTCTCCTTTTCGGTAACCTTCAATATGGCGCAACGTTATTTCTCAGAATACCTTTCGGTTACATTTAATTCGGCGCAATTCGGCTGAGGAAAAGGGCTTGAAAAAGCTGGTTAAATAGGTAAAGATAATGGGTTGCACCTAAAAATTATTCTTGCGGCGCACGGCGGCTTTGGCCGCCGTGCCGCTTTCAGACTTGGCAAACATTGATACCCACTTATGGAATCCCTGAACAAGTCCTACGCGGGCCCGACGGCAGCACTGCCCCATGCGAGCCTCAGCCAGAAGATATCTCTACCTCGGCGCCTTTCCCGGCTTTGGCTTTTTATAGTCGGCCCCTATATTCGCCCCGCGCTATACAATCATTCCGATTTTGCCGGCAGTTTACTTCACAGAGAATTTATTCAGAGGCCTCTTAAATGTCCAATTTGATGAACACCTACCTGCCGCTGCCCGTTACATTTGCGAGGGGGGAGGGGGTATGGCTGTGGGATGAGGAGGGCAACCGCTATCTCGACGCCCTCGCAGGCGTTGCCGTATGCGGCTTGGGGCATTGCCATCCAGAGATTGTGAAGGCGCTTTGTCATCAGGTCGGGACGCTTATTCATACTTCCAATCTTTACCATATTGGAAAGCAGGAACAGCTAGCCAGCCAGCTTGCCATACTGTCGGGTATGGATAACGCATTTTTCTGCAATTCGGGCGCCGAAGCAAACGAAGCCGCGATCAAACTGGCAAGACTGTATGGGCATGGTAAAAATATAGATCTGCCCACCATTATCGTAATGGAGAAATCCTTTCACGGCCGAACTATGGCCACCTTGACTGCAAGTGGCAATCGCAAGGTGCAGGCAGGTTTCGAACCATTGCTCACCGGTTTTGCGCGGGTTCCATACAATGATCTGGAAGCAGTGGCGCAGGTGGGCGTGCACAACAAGAACGTTGTCGCCATATTGGTTGAGCCCTATCAGGGCGAAGGCGGCGTGAATGTACCGCAGGCAAGCTACCTGCAAGGATTGCGCCACTTGTGCGATCAGAACGGCTGGCTGCTGATGCTGGATGAGGTGCAGTGTGGAATCGGCCGCAGCGGCAACTGGTTCGCTTTCCAGCACAGTGGCATCGTTCCTGATGTGGTGACACTTGCCAAGGGCTTGGGTTCGGGCGTACCCATTGGTGCCTGTCTGGCAAAAGGTTTGGCATCGGAAGTATTCAAGCCCGGCAACCACGCCTCTACTTTTGGTGGCAACCCGCTGGCCTGTACTGCTGCGCTGACCACGCTCAAGGTAATCGAAGAAGCGGATTTGCTAAGGAACGCGATGGAGGTGGGCGACTTCATGCGCAGTATGTTCAAGGCACAGCTCGCCGACTTGCCCGATGTAAAACAAATTCGTGGTCAGGGATTGATGATCGGCATCGAGCTCTCCAGACCTTGTGGCGAACTCGTAATGGCAGCCTTGAAGAAAGGACTGTTGATCAACGTAACCTCGGATAAAGTAGTGCGTCTCCTGCCGCCGCTAGTGATTAAACGGAACGAGGCCGAACGGGTGGTAACCATCTTGTCCGGTCTGGTGAAAGAATTTTTGGCGGCATGACAAGATAGTAAATCTCAAAAAATGAGCCTTGAAAAACACGGCCAGCTCATGTTTTTCCAAATCGGCTCAATCTATGGTTCAGCATATCATGCAGATCAAGCATTTTTTACAGTTCAACGATTTTTCCCGGGAGGAGTTCGAATATCTGTTCGAACGTGCACGCTGGATCAAGCATGAGTTCAAGCAATACCGGCGCTACTGGCCGTTGCAGGATCGCACTCTCGCCATGATTTTTGATAAGCATTCAACTCGTACCCGACTTTCGTTTGAAGCCGGTATGCATCAGTTGGGCGGTGCGGCGATTTATTTATCCACCCGGGATACCCAGTTGGGCCGAGGCGAACCTGTAGAAGATGCAGCGCGCGTGATTTCGCGTATGGTGGATATCGTCATGATCCGTACCTATGAACACGACATCATCAGGCGTTTTGCGGCGCACTCGCGAGTACCCGTTATCAACGGACTGACCGATGAATATCATCCCTGCCAGATCATGGGCGATATTTTTACTTTTATTGAGCAGTTCGGCAGTATCTCCGGCAAGACGGTGGCGTGGATCGGAGATTCAAATAACGTCTGCAACACCTGGCTCCAGGCAGCTGAGGTGTTCGATTTTAACGTGCATGTCTCGACGCCTCGCGGTTACGAAGTGGAGCCGGAACGAGCCGGCCTCTACGGCACTGACCACTATGAGGAATTTGCCGATCCGCATGACGCAGTGAGAGATGCGGATCTGGTTACGACGGATGTATGGACCAGCATGGGCTTTGAAGCGGAAACCGAGGAACGGAAAAAAGACTTTGCGGATTTTCGCGTAGATGCGGAAATGATGTCCTGCGCCAAGAAAGAAACGCTGTTCATGCACTGCCTGCCTGCCCATCGCGGCGAAGAGGTGGCGGCGGAGGTTATCGACGGTCCTCAATCCATCGTATGGGAAGAGGCCGAGAATCGTCTGCATACCCAAAAAGCATTGATAGAATATCTGCTGTTGGGAAGGTTGGCGGAAATCTGATAACTCGAATTTTCAACTGTTATATTGCAAGAACGCAATTCGCATTTCTATTGACGAGCCAAGCATGAAAAAAATAAAGCAGGTTGATGTGTCTAAAATTAATAAGGTTGTTCTTGCATTTTCCGGGGGCTTGGATACATCGGTAATTTTAAAGTGGTTGCAGGATACCTATCAGTGTGAGGTAGTAACCTTCACTGCGGACATCGGGCAAGGGGAGGAAGTAGAGCCGGCGCGCGCAAAGGCGACGCAATTGGGAGTGAAGGAGATCTTCATCGAAGATCTGCGTGAAGAATTCGTGCGTGATTTCGTTTTTCCCATGTTTCGTGCCAATGCGGTATATGAGGGCGAATATCTGCTTGGCACCAGTATCGCCCGTCCGCTGATCGCCAAACGGCAAATCGAGATAGCGCAGATAACCGGAGCAAATGCGGTTTCCCATGGCGCGACAGGGAAAGGTAATGACCAGGTGCGGTTTGAGCTCGGCTACTATGCGCTTCAGCCCGATATTCAGGTGATTGCGCCATGGCGCGAATGGGACCTTACTTCCAGGGAAAGCCTTTTAAAATATGCGGAAACGCATGGCATCCCGGTGGAGATGAAGAAAAAGGGCGGGTCCCCTTACAGCATGGACGCCAATCTGTTGCATATTTCCTATGAAGGTCGAATCCTTGAAGATCCTGCGCATGAGCCGGAGGAATCCATGTGGCGATGGAGCGTGTCGCCCGAGAACGCACCGGATAAGGCAGAATATATCGAACTGGAATTCAGGCAAGGCGACATCATCGCCATAAACAGCCGGAAACTCTCCCCGGCGGACGTACTTGCCGAACTTAATCAGTTAGGTGGCAAGCACGGTATCGGGCGCCTGGATCTGGTGGAAAATCGTTACGTGGGCATGAAATCCCGTGGATGCTATGAGACCCCCGGCGGCACCATCATGTTGCGTGCGCATCGGGCCATCGAATCCATTACCCTCGACCGTGAGGTTGCCCACCTTAAAGATGAACTGATGCCGCGCTATGCCGAACTTATTTATAATGGTTATTGGTGGAGCCCGGAGCGCAGAATGATGCAAACGATGATTGATGCATCCCAAACGCCGGTAAACGGCTGGGTGCGAATAAAGCTCTATAAAGGGAACGTGATCATAGTCGGACGAGACTCTAAAACAGACTCTCTGTTCGATTCGCACATTGCCACTTTTGAGGAAGATCAAGGCGCATATAATCAAACGGATGCGGCCGGATTCATCAAGCTCAACGCGTTACGAATGCGTATCGCCGCAAATTTAAAAAACAGGCAATAATTACAGGGCTGCACTTCATGTTTTCCATCGGTTAAACTTGCCGCAGCCCTAGTCCGTAAACCAGGAAGAGACTATCGTGCCATCATTCGACATTGTTTCCGAAGTTGACAAGCAGGAAGTCAGAAATGCAATTGACCAGGTGAACAAGGAGGTGACCACGCGCTTTGATTTCAAGGGATCGGATGCGCGCGTGGAGCAAGCGGATTACACGCTTACCGTTTACGCAGATGACGACTTCAAGCTGAGCCAGGTTCTGGATATTCTGATGGCCAAGCTCGCCAAGCGTGGTGTCGATGTGCGTTGCCTGGACGAAGGGAAGCCGGAAAAAATCAGTGGCAATAAAGTCAAACAGCAAGTCACGGTTAAAACAGGGGTGGAAAGCGAGCTTGCAAAAAAGATTATCAGGCTCATCAAGGATAGCAAGCTCAAGGTTCAGGCCAGTATCCAGGGTGACGCGGTGCGTATTTCAGGCGCAAAGCGTGATACCTTGCAAGAGGCGATACAGCTCGTCAAGAAATCGATTACCGAATTTCCGCTGCAATTCCAGAATTTCCGCGAATGATTCGCCGTATTATCTCAACCGGTTGTTGTATTCATAAGGCCGGAAATCCAACGCTCATATAAGCGGCAAGCGACCTGATTCAGTACCGATACTCGCTCGGTCAGGCCCGTCTGTATTGCCTCTGCCGATTGCACCGATGGTCCAGGGTTGTTGTAAATTTCCTCAGCGCCTGCTTTGCACCAGGCTTTCACCATTTCCTCAGTCATCTCGACATGACATTGTAATGCCAGATGCGTGCCCATTGCGAATGCCTGATTTTCGCAATGGGGACTCGAAAGCAGGAGAGCCGCTCCCTCCGGAATGGTAAAACCTTCTCCATGCCAGTGGAACGCCTCAAAGCTCGACAATTCTCCAAACCAATCACGTGCAATAGGATTGTCCGCGACGTTTACTCTACCCCAGCCGATTTCGCTGACCGGGCTTCTGCTTACCACTCCCCCCAGCGCCTTCGCCATCAATTGCCCACCAAGACAATGGCCCAAAACCGGAATATTGTGTGTTACCGCCTGCCGGATTAATGCAAGCGCGGGCGCAATCCATGGGAGATCATCGTTTACGCTCATGGGCCCACCCATGAATACCAGCCCGCTAAAATAGTTGGCACGGGTGGGTAATGCCTCATTGGAGTCGACCTTGACGAGCTGGTAAGGAATGGAATGGGAATCCAGAAACGGGGCAAGATAACCTGGGCCCTCTATTGGAAAGTGCCTGAAGATTGCAACGGGTTTCATGAAACGCGCTATTTAAAGTTGATGCACCTGAGGTTGGCGCCGAGGCGAACATTGCTCTGCTTCCGGTGTGGGTGCAGTGCTGAGGGGAATGATTAAATCATATAGCGGTATCGGTAGCGCATTGGCAAGTTGGTCCACGTGACGCTGTGCCGGATTCTTATTGATTTTGGCGCCACGCCGCTATGTCCGCATCCGCGATCACTCTCTGGCCGGTGACTCTTATGCCGTCGAAATCCGCCTGTTCGTGGGCACCGACCAGATATGTTCCATTCTCTACCAGAATCTCTACCTGACCGTCAGCCACTGCAATAGTACCGCCATTTACTCGTTTACTAACGCTAAAACGGGTACCGATATCGTTGATATACGTTGTACCGACTTTCACTTGCAATTTGCCCGCCCCCCCGCCTTTGGCGTCAAAATAAGCGTTGCCTCGCAGCAATTCGATCTGGGGAGGCTTTGCGTTGCTGACAGTTACACTGCTGTCGGCATCCAGACTGATGTCAATATCCGGTGTGGCTGTAATGGTCACCCGTTCTCCTGGTACAGTTTGGTGGATTCGGGTGGCCATCGGCTTGGCGATGAACCATGACATCAAACCCAGACCGAGAGCCGTGGTAGCAATGGAACCGTGCAGCAGGAGGCTTCGCCATCGGGTGCGAGCAGCTAGAGCCATATAATCCTGACCGCTGAGGCAAGGCGTCTGCCACATGGCATGTATATGCTCAAAGTTCTGGCCATTAGCATCCCGTTTTCCCAACTATGTTTTGGCAGACGTTACTATTGTGTAGTCGGATCGGTAACAAACCCAATTCGTACTAATCCGGCTTTTGCTGCGATAGACATCACCCTTGCCACGTGCTCGTACTGGACATGCTTATCAGCGCGGATATGCAGCTCGATATCGGGATTCTGTTTTGCCGCTGCGGCAAACCGGGGCGCCAACTGATCCATGGTTACCGCTTCACCATTCCAGTATAGGCTAGCGTCGCCCCGAAGCGCAAATTCAACGTGATCCGGTTGCGTAATATTTGGGCTACTCGACGCTTTCGGCAGATCGACTTTAACTGAATGGGTCAGCAAAGGTGCGGTGATGATGAAGATCACAAGTAATACCAACATCACGTCCACCAACGGTACCACGTTGATTTCGGACATCGGCATCTGACGGTTGCCGCCATCCATGCTGCCAAAAGCCATCACGACCTCCTTTCATTGGGTGCAAGCGCGGAATTCATTGTGGGGGCGACTACGCGCAGCAGGCGCTCATCCCCAGCGGAGCTATTATTTTTGGCGCCCACCGCAATCAGTACAAATAGATCGTGAGCAAAGGCATCCAGGCGCGCCAGCCAGATGCGATTGCGCCGCACGAATGTGTTATAGGCCAAAACCGCCGGAATTGCCACCGCCAGTCCCAATGCCGTCATAATCAACGCTTCACCCACCGGGCCGGCGACTTTATCCAAGGTACCCTGACCGGATAGTCCAATTTGTACCAGCGCATGATAGATGCCCCATACCGTGCCGAAAAGCCCGATATAAGGCGCGGCGGAACCTGCCGAGGCTATTACTGTGAGTCCGTTTTCGACGCGGGTTGCTTCCTGGTCGAGGCCATTACGTAATACGCGTGTAATGAACTCGCTTGCTCCGCCTGCCGCAGCAAGTTTTTGCAAGCCGTGTTTTTCAGAGTCAGCTGCAGCCTCCAACGCAAGTTGCGCCAATTGCGCAAACGCATTATCACCCGAGCCTTCGTGCAGCGTCGAGTTCACCTCCTGTAGCGAACCGGCGCTCCAGAAACGCTTGAGAAAAGCTTCGGCCTGCCGATTGGCCAGAAAATTCGAGATACCTTTGGTGAGTATCAAATACCAGCTCGCCACCGAAAGCGTAAGGAGCAGTACAAGCACGCTGATACCCACGCCATCGAGCTGGGTGAGAAAATTTGAAAAGCCGAGACTTTTTTCCATCGGTCAATCTCCTTGGAGTATAAAGTTGAAGTGTTGCTGAGCAGTGACACGGGTCGGCTGGCCATCGCGCATGTACGGATTGCATCGCCAGGTTTTTACCGCGGCCTTGGCGGCTTCATCCAGACGCTTGAAACCGCTACTATCGATTACCTGTAATACATTAACATGACCTTTTTCGTCCAGTTCCACTTGTAGCATCAGCTTGCCCTCTTCGCCGAGCCGCCGCGAAAGCGCGGGATAAGCGGGCGCGTTGCGTTCGGGGCACACGACAGATAGTTCCGAGGAGAGCGTAACGGGTCCCGGCGGCATCTGGGGAGGAGCTACTTCCGCTACTGGCTCCGGTGCTGGTTCTGGTTCGGGTTCGGGGAGGGAAGGGGGTGCGACCCGCTCACTCTCGGCTACTACCGGTTTTTCCGCAACCAGTTGCTGTGATTTCGGCTTCTTGGGCGGTTGAGGCTTGGGCAAGGGGGGAGGTGGCTCAGGCTTGGATTCTTCCTTGGGCTGGAAGGAAGGAATAAAGTTGACCATCAACGTCGCCAGCTGTTGCGGCGGCGGGATCAATTGTTGTTTGAATAGATAGTAGAGCAGCGCCCCATGGACGGCGAGGACAAACATCAGGCCGGGTAAAAAGGCAGGATTATGCTTCATCGCTTTATATTCGATATCACGAGTCGGTTGTCGTATTGCGGGCCAGCCAATCTTCTACAAACTTCTTGTTGACGAGGCCGGTCTTGACCTCGCGTTGGTGCTTGCGATCATAAAAATACGCCCTGGGTACTTCGCCATACCAGCGACTATCAATTTCAAGACGCAAGCGTTCTGGCATGTCCTCTGCAAAAACCCATTGCTCGGTATTATTCATACCGTAGCTTTCCGCCCGGGAAGCAAGTTGCGGCGTATCGCTGACTGTATCGGTGGCGATCAATACGACGTCCAGCTTGGGATGGCTGCGTTTGAGCTCGCTTAGCATCTTCAACTCTGTCGGGCAATATTGACATTCAAGAGACCACAAAACGAGAATGAAAGGTTTACCTTCCCGGGGCGCAAGAACCTTCTGAAGGCTCCCCGCGGTAAAAGGACGGACGCTTTCAGCCGCAGCAACGGCAGTTACAAAACTTAGCATTAACATGAGAACTAAACGCCGCATCATTGAATGTCCTCCGCTGGGCTGAGTATAAGAGACAGCTTCTTTTGGACTACCCATGAGCAGTGGTAAAATAGCTGCATAATTCGTGATTGGGGAAAAAATTACAGATACAACGATAGCGAGCCTTTCTTACCAGTAAGCCCGGCTCGCACCGAACTTTCAGAATTTGAGCTTCAAAAATATCGAGCATCAGTAATGTAAATCTAATTAAGAATCAGTCGCAATCCGTATTTGAAATTTTACCACTAAACGTGAATACCTACGTATAGATATTATGGAGAGTAATACAGAGATTTTTAGGTGCAGAGGCCTGCGCGAAGTTGTCTATCAGATTGAAACAAGCCCATGATAGGCGTGAAATATGATTATCACAATGCGACATATTGTCGCATGAGTGCAAACCTAAACCCGGCAGAATCTCGACATTAGCACTTTCGATACCCCATTTGGCTGGAACACAACACTGGGGTCGCAGTTGACAGCGCGCTCCAGAATCTTTTGTGGTGCTTTGCATGCAACTGCTCTAACACGCAAATATGGCACATCCTTGCGCTGGTGCGCCGCAGATAAATGGGCTGTACCTACTGGGACTGACCAAGCCAGCCTGATAATATGTTACTTTTCTAAAGGTCCGCCGTATCATAAGCTTATGAAGCTGACTTTGTGAGAGGTAAACCGTTTCGGCAAACCAAAAAAATTTGCTAATATTGCGGCGGGGCGTGAGATCATCTCCCGTTTTTTCATTTTCCAATAGGCAAACCCTCCTGGCTACTCAACAGGAACTTTCCGGTTTTTTAGCTGAAATCGAACGGCGCGCGTATAAACAGGCATTGTTCGCGGTAAGAGACGAACATCTGGCGCTGGATGTTGTTCAGGATTCGATGACGAAACTGGTTGAAAAGTATCCCTCCAAACCATTGGAAGAATTGCCTCTCCTGTTTCAGCGTATTCTGCAAAATACCATAAGGGATTTTTACCGGCGGCAAAAGACCCGCTCCTTGTGGACTACCCTGTTTTCATCATTTATTCCCCGCAATCAGGAAAAGGAAAATGAAGATTACGATCCGCTGGAAACTTTACAGCTGGATGGGCCCTCCAATTTTGGTGATCCACATGAGCAATTGGAGCAATCGCAACTTCTTAATTTACTGGAAAAAGCGATTGAAACCCTTCCAGCACGTCAACGGCAGGCTTTTCTTCTGCGTTACTGGGAAGAGATGGATGTCGCAGAAGCGGCAGCGGTCATGGGTTGTTCTGAAGGAAGCGTGAAAACTCACTGCTCGCGTGCAACCCATCGTCTTGCTGCATTGCTGGAAAAAAATGGAATCGAGCTATGAACGAACACGAAGTAGGTAAGAAGATAACGAAGTTATTGGATCTCGGCCTTGATGATATCAAGCAGAGTACGCTAAACCAACTCCAATCTGCACGCAGAGCTTCCCTCGAAAATTACCATATGGCCGAGTCAGTATCTAATGTCGGACAAGGCGCCTCAGCGCGGAATGGGAATGAATGGCAGGTCAAGACTGGAAAGCTGCTATCGATTATTGCGCTGTTGTTTACCCTGGCGGGCATTCTCTACTGGCAGACCCTGCAGCAAGGCGACGAAAACGAGGAAATCGACATTCTGGTACTTGCCGACGACTTGCCGATAAATGCTTATCTAGACGACGGGTTTGATGCATGGCTAGATCAGCACTAGTAGTGTTCTGCTTATGTTTTTCACTTTCCGCCGACGCCTTGTCCGCCGAACCCTCTTGGGAGAACTTGAAACCGCAGCAAAGAGAAGTCCTGGCTCCACTTGCGCAGGAGTGGAACAATATGGACTCCGCAAAAAAAAAGAAGTGGCTAGGCATTGCCAAGCGATACTCGGGCATGACCCCTGCCGAGCAGCATCGCGCTCAGTTGCAGATGCGCGACTGGTTTTCGCTTACTCCAGAGCAGCGCGAGCTGGTCCGGGAGAAATATAAAACCATTAAAAAGCTGCCACCGGAGAAGCGTCATGAAATAAAGCGAAAATGGCGCGAATACGAGCAGACATCCGAAGATCACAGGGGAAATAGCAGATGAACGCGCTAAATATTTCCGACGCTCTATCAGAGCAAGAACAGCATCCAAAAAATAACAAGCACGTCCTGTGAGTGAGTTTTCCGAAGCGGTAAAAGTCTCCGCCCCGGGACTGGGGCGACGACTGCTGAGCATGCTTTACGAATTTCTCATATTGATTGCTGTTCTGTTTATTGCCAGCTTTATTTTTCATCTGGTGTTCCGGGATACCAGTTCCCTATTTTTTCGGCCTGGGCTTCAGCTTTATCTTCTGGTAATTGCGGGCATGTATTTCACCTGGTTTTGGACCCATGGCGGACAAACGCTGCCCATGCAAACCTGGAAGCTTCGGGTGGTTAGCGCCAGCGGGGATCGGGTTTATCTGAAACAGGCCCTCGCACGCTATTTATTTGCAGTGATCGGTGTTTTTTTCTTTGGCGGCGGAATAGTTTGGGCATTATTCGATCGCGACCGCCAATTTCTGCATGACAGGTTGGCCGGTACCAGAATCATGAGAATTGAGGATAAGTCGGAGGGGATTTCGGATAAGAGCAGCACAGCCGGGCCGTAACTATTTACGCCCCGCTAAAGATTATCGGTTCTTGTGCAGGTTTCGGCTTCAAGGAGTGTCTGATTATCGAAGTTCGCGGCGTTAACGGAGATACTCCAGCTTGTTTGCGTATTTGTAGCCTCTAACCGGTTCCGCCTACCGTTAATCCATCTATGCGTAGCGTAGGCTGACCGACGCCCACCGGCACACTTTGGCCCTCTTTACCGCAGGTGCCGACACCGGGATCTAACGACATATCGTTGCCGATCATCGAAACCCGCGTGAGTATATCGGGACCATTGCCTATCAGCGTTGCACCTTTCACCGGATAAGAAATTTTCCCATCCTCGATCATATACGCTTCAGCAGCGGAAAATACGAATTTCCCGCTAGTGATGTCCACTTGGCCGCCTCCAAAATTTACTGCGTATAAACCATGTTTCACCGACGCAATGATCTCTTCAGGACTTTTATCCCCGTTTAGCATATACGTATTAGTCATGCGCGGCATAGGAATATGAGCAAACGATTCGCGTCTGGCATTACCGGTGACCGGGACGTTCATTAGCCGAGCGTTCAAGCTGTCCTGAAGGTAGCCCTTCAGTATGCCGTTTTCGATCAAGACCGTGCACTGCGTGGGATTTCCCTCGTCATCGATATTAAGCGATCCGCGCCGCCGTGCGAGCGTGCCATCATCCACCACGGTAACGCCCGTCGCAGCGACACGTTCGCCGATGCGGCCAGAAAATGCGGAGCTACCCTTGCGATTGAAATCTCCTTCCAGGCCATGGCCAATGGCCTCATGCAACAGTATTCCAGGCCAACCCGCGCCCAATACTACCGTCATGGTTCCAGCCGGCGCAGGTCTTGCATTCAAATTGACGATGGCCTGATGTACGGCTTTCTCGGCATAATCGCGCAACACCTCGTCGGTGAAATACGCATAATCAAAACGTCCGCCCCCTCCGGCGACGCCTTGTTCCCGTTTCCCATTCTCTTCAGCGATGACTTGCACCGAGATCCGCACGAGAGGTCGGACATCAGCTGCCAGCAGGCCGTCGCTCCGCGCCACCAGCACCACTTCATACTCTCCCGCGAGAGACGCCATAACCTGGATAATGCGCTTGTCAACTGCGCGCGCGTAGCCCTCGAGTTTTTCGAGCAACGCCACCTTGTCGGTATCTTTAAGGCTGGCGATAGGGTCCTGCGGCAGATAAAGTTCGCGTCCCTTGCTGCGCCTGACTGCTTGTACCGACTGCCCGACACCGGTACGCGCAATGGCACGGGTAGCTTCGGCAGCCGAAGCGAGAGCAGGCATGCTGATATCGTCGGAATAGGCGAACGCCGTCTTGTCGCCGCTCACGGCGCGCACACCCACTCCCTGATCAATATTAAAGGTGCCTGATTTGACTATGCCTTCTTCCAGAGCCCAGCCTTCGGAACGACTATATTGAAAATACAGGTCCGCATATTCGACATGGTGCGTAAGCATTTGACCAAACACCTTCTGCAGCCCGGCGGTATCTATCTGGTGAGGCGCCAGCAGGCATTGGTTGGCGGTGGCGAATAGATCGCCAGGTTGAATGATGGGTTCTGTGATCATAATATCCAGGGGTCCAAAAAAATCATCGGTAATCTTAACAGTGATGCAAAATACGGTGATTAAGCGCAGGCAAGCTATTGCGCAAACTGGCCTGATATTCGGGGTTAATCTCCGCAATCACTACGCCTGCTCCGCGTGGCAGACGATTGAGTATTACCCCCCAAGGATCGACGATCATGCTGTCTCCATGCGTTTCCCGCCCATTGATATGATAACCCCCCTGTGCGGGAGCAACCACATACGCGAGATTTTCAATTGCACGGGCACGAATCAATGTTTCCCAATGCGCCTTGCCGGTAGTTGCGGTAAAAGCAGCCGGAGCAAAAATGATATCCACTTGTCCCATGGAACGGTAAAGCTCCGGAAAACGCAGATCGTAACAAATCGAAAGACCGATCCGGCCAAACGGTGTCTTCAGGGCAACGACGCCACAGCCGGCTTCGATGGTTTCTTCCTCAGCATAGCGCTCGTTCCCGAGTTCCAGGCCAAATAGATGTATCTTGTCGTATCGGGCAACCTGCTTTCCTTGGTCATCATACACCAGACAACTATTTCTAACCTTATCCGGCCTCGACGACACCAACGGTATAGAGCCACCCACCAACCAGATACCGAGACGCTTCGCGATATTGCTCAGGAATTCCTGTATCGGTCCGCTATCAACCTGCTCGCGCACCGCTACCTTATCGGCATCTTCCATGCCCATAATGCAGAAATATTCAGGTAGCGCCGCGAGCTTGGCCCCTTGGGCGGCGGCTATTTCCAGTAGCCGGGCGGCCTCTTCCAGGTTGCCGGCTATTTTAGGTCCCGCCGACATCTGAATGGCAGCAATACGGATAGGCCCACTTTTTACTTCTCTGGAGGTATCCGTGTCGCGAACGGCTGAGCTATCAAACATTGTTATGATGTAGATTCCATAGACCGCAACAAGAAAGCTTCAGTTCGCCCATATTGAGTTCACCCATACTTGGCGCCCCGGATCAAACCTGGTAGGGCAGGTGAGACAGAGTAACTGAAAACGATATCTTTATAAAGGGCGCGCTTAAAGCGAAATGTAGTGAAACACATCGCCGAAAGTGAACTTGTTGCAATCGAATACCTATTTAGCAGGGCTCAAAGGCTTTGTTCAAGGCGGCGGTTCAGGACACAACACGTTGGAGGAGGAGACGAGACGCGCGGTCCAAACAGTCGACCCTTGCCATCATGGTTCTGGTTCGGGAAATTTCGGAATTCGACCGACGCGCTATCCGCTGCGCTCCGTTTATTTGTAGTTGATTTGGAGCCTCTGGCATCATGGATGCAGTTTACATTGGAGAATCACCCCAAAAAGCTGACTCGTGTCGTGTTCAATAAAAGTCGCTAAACGCCATCTACCTCACCCAATTTTATTGTTCATATTCGCTTGATTCGGGTGCTCGCCCGGCCTTTTTGATAACAGTCGGATCGCTCCAGGTACCGGTAATATCATATTCATTGGATGGGGTTGGGTTTTGCATTGCCGTATTTGCAATTGCAGAGGCCACGCCGACCACCGGAGCCGCCAATCCTAATGACGGATTAACTGTGATATGCAGTTTTTGGGTTTCTGCTTCCAGGTTTATTTCACCGTTTATGGCAACCTTTGCTGCGGGTCCTTCTATTTTGAGATCATCGGTGACAGCTATCCCACGGCCGATTTTCACGCCGCCAGAGATATTATCGAAACCGAAACCTTCGCTGAACACATCATGGAAGTCCAATGTGATTCTTCGTGGTAACGATCGCAGGTCGAAAATACCGAACAGTCTGCCAATCCCTGGCTCAAATTTAGGAAATTGCCCTCGCTTGGCATCCACCTTGAAGCTGCCTGAGAGGGTAGGATAATCTACTGATTGAGGGCCGCCAGACCACGACAAGACGCCCTCAAGCTTGCCACTGCCGCGTTTCACGCGATCTGGGTGGCCGAGGCGCGCCAGAAACAGGCCAATATCACTCGCCTCTACTGTAAGATTAGCTCGCATAATGGGTTGTGCGGCGCGATTGTACCAGATGCCGCGCGCCGTTATTGCACTGTCTGAATTGGATATATGCAGTTTCTCGATGCGCCAGTTCCTCTCCTCCTGGCTGGCTACCAGTTCGAGCTGACCCAGTTGTTTCTCGCCAATAAAAAAATTATCTACCGTTACGTCAAGAGCGGGCAAGTCTTTCTCCTGCTGGATCTGTGCTCGTACGGTTGATTTAGATGGGCGGGAATTGGCGGGAATAATCAACCTGTTCAATCGCGCCACTATTTTACCGTTGCTGGATGGGTCCCAGCTGATACCACCATTGATGTGCTCGCTTGTGATGGTGGAATACCATATCCCGTCTTCCCGGTCGGCGTTCAGTGTGACGTCTTTCAAGTGTCTGCCCAGAAAGTCGAGCGCACCAATATGGAAATTGATGCTTGTCAGGCCGAGAGACGGCCCAGGTTCATTACCGGCGTGCGCCAATATGTTGCGCCATCGGTCCAGATTCAGGGATGGCACCTCGCCACTCGCCGATATACCGTTTTGGGGCAAAACAGCAGGTGCTGTGCCAAAACTTACTATACCCCTCTCTACGTGGTAATTGCCGGCATCGTCCTGGCCGCGTTCGAATTTCGCCATTACCAGATCGCCATAGCTTAAGCTTAGCTCATCGCTATTCGAATCCATGGCTTTCCTTTCGAAACGTAGCAGTGCAGTGTCGGCGGCAGCCTTGGAAAAAGGCTCAGGTAAATCGGAGGTAATGCCGACCAGCGATGATTCGATAGATATATCCGCCAACTTGTTGCGTATATCGACGATGGCCAGCCAATCGGTATCGCCTCGTAAATAGCGTCTCCACAATGGCGCGGCGCGCGCTGACCCCTGCGGAATTTCGCTCATCTTGTTGAGGTTGATCTTGCCAGCGGCGGATAAACGTATGCTACCGTCCGGCATATCCGCGGAGTTTATAACCACCGGTCCACCGAGGAGATGGGCAGTTATATTTTCTGTCTTTATCCCCGAGCCGGTAAAAGCCACTACACCGTTGACGTTATTCAGGTTGGGCAGGCGAGAGCCTGGATCAATCTGATTATCGATAAACTGATAGTTGCCTGATAGCTTGACCGCTTCCGGATGATCCAGCGGAATATCGAGCTTGAGCAGCAGTCTTCCATCCCCAGTTATGCTGATATTATCGACAAGGCTGCCGTTATCACTACTGCCCATGCTCGATTTAGCGAATTTCAAGAATTGCCGCGTCGAGCCGCTTGCTTGCATTTCGCTTCTTAAGATGGCATCGGATGCAGCCATGTCGGCAATGTTTAAGTTCACCCGGCTTAATTTTGTTCCAAAGATATCAGCTTGAGAAGCGTCAAATTCCATGCGGCTGTTATGAAATTGCAAATTCCCGTACATATTCTCTATGCGGGGCCATCCGGGGATGTGATCCAGCGTTAACCCGGACACCTTTGCCTGTAACCTGAAAATACCGTTTTCACTATGGGCGAAAGGAAACTGGCTCAGGTCTCCCTTGAGATGAAGCCGGGCTTCCAGCGTTCCCGCCTCAACGATCGAGTCGTCAAGCCAATCTCGATAATTCACTGCTATCGGCATGTAATGCATCAAATAAGGTGCATCGGCGCGCGCCAGATGGGCTACCAGATCGATTTTGCCCGGGGAGTCAGCTGTAAAACGATAAGTTCCGTAAGCCAACCCCGCAGCATTTTTATTGGAAAAGGCAATGTTGTTGAACCTGAATGCAATGGAATCTTTATTGGCTAAAACATTCCAGCTCGCCTGACCGGTGATGATTTCCAGCGCCAGCGGCGCACGAAATACTTCAGGCAATTCCACGATTACGTTTTGAGAGTTCAGGGTCAGGGCGCCGCCTCGCTCGGTAATGTCAATATTACCGGAAACGCCACTGAACGCGGGCAGCCTTCCGGATTTTCTCATACCCAAATTGGTGAATCCTCCTTTTGCGCTGAAATTGGGAGGCGCTGGCAGTTCACCGCTCCAGTTCACCCTCATATGACGAATTTCTCCGCGGGGCGCTATCTTGCTGAGCTGCTCTCGCAATGGCGCGCTGATTGGCAAGTAGTTCGCCGCATCTTTAAAAACTTCCAGTTCCAGATTGTCGATACTCAATTTCGTGCTATGAGGTTCAGTCACATTAGAAGGTATCGTCTGCAGCGAAAAACTTACCGGTTGTAATATCCACTTTCGTTTGCCACGAGCAGAAGTACTCAGTTTATGCGCGAAAATTTCAGTGCCTCCGCCGTTTATCTTTCGCCATCCGACTCTACCCTGCAAACGGATAAGGTCTAATTCGGGTAAATCGGGCGCCAGTTGTGCCTTGACATTACGTAAGCGCATGTCCGCGGTCAGCTTCTTCATATCAGTCCCATCAATTCCGGCCCACATGCGTAGCGCTCCAACGCCTCGATTTAGCCTGATTTCTTGTGGAAAGGGCAGCCAGACACCCCAAGCGGCAATATCGGCATTATCTATCTGCATGAACAGCCGGCCTTGCCACAGGTCGGAGTTGGCCAGCGATTCGCCGGTAAAATCGCCGCGCATATCCAGCTGTGCGGCAAGCTCGGCAGGCGGCGTGGCACGTATGCCGAAGCGATGACGGTGACCCCTGTTTTCAAGACGCAAGTTGACGAGTAACTCCAGCTCTGGCGCGCCACGCTGGTCATCCTGCCAGAGAATGCTGGCGTTATTGATCCGGACTTGATTCTGATTCAAAAGCCAATCGGAAAAATCGTTTTCACTCCCAGTCAGTTCTTTGCTGAGCGCGAACCCGGCGACATGGATCACACCTTTGGTATCACGGCGCACGATTAGATCGGGCTGTTCGATCTCGATTTCGCGAAAGTACAATTTGCCGTGTAATATTGAGCGCCACGAAAGCGTGCCTGACAGTTGATTCAACAGCAACGTAATGTCGCCCTCTTCATCATGTACTTTTACGGCGCGCAGCATCATATGAGGACGTAGTCCGTCCCAATTTGCGCTGATCTCGCCTATCGTTATGTGCTGCCCGGAAGCATGGCTGATGGCAGAAGCGATATTTTCCCGATATTGCTCGATGTCAGGAAGCAGCCAGTAGCGTAGCAATAGCAGCAGCAAGGAAAAACAGGCTGCAACCACGATCAGCGCCCATGTCAGCAGCCGGGACAGCAAGCCGGACCGTGGAGGAGGGGGAGGCGTTATTGATAAGTTCAATAAATAGATCCGGTTTGTTTGCGTGGGGCGATATGTTCTTCTCTACCCGTGGATGAGCGGGAAGTATGTTTGTACTTGATCTAAGCGATAAGGTGCAAAAGCGTGAAAGAGAGATTAGAGATATCCGCGCCATCTTTGTTCAAGCCTGATGACCTCATAATACCCATGCAGATGGAATAAAGATATTTTGATAATTTATTGTAACTCCGAATCTCGACCATGCATACCGATCGTTCTGCAACTGAAATAATCGAACACATCCTTCCGTTCAGTCGTTACGCATACCGGATACTGGAGAGTGAGCCTGAATTACTGGCTGAGCTCAAGCAAAATTTGCAGTCTCCTTTTCTGCGAGAGGATATGCAAGCATTCGTGAACACGAATGCCAAAGCTGTAAATGACGAGGCATGTCTAAATAAGGTTTTGCGCAGCCTGCGCAAGCGGGTAATGCTGCGGCTGGCAGCACGGGATCTGGGAGGCCTGGCGAGTCTTGCCGAGGTGATGACGAGCATGACCGATTTGGCGGAGCTCACTATTGGCTTCGCACTCGATCGTCAACAGACTTGGCTGGCTGATACCGACCGCTATGGCCAGCCAAGAAATACCGAAAACAAAATTCAGGAAATGCTGGTGATTGCCATGGGAAAGCTGGGCGGCTGCGAGCTCAACGTTTCGTCCGATGTAGACCTGATTTTCGTCTATCCGGAAGACGGCGAAACCAGCGGTCCTAGATCTATATCCAATCATGATTTTTTTGCTCGTCTTGGACGGAAACTGATTGGTAGCCTCAACGATATCACGCCAGACGGTTACGTTTTTCGCGTGGATATGCGATTACGTCCATACGGCGAAAGCGGCCCGCTGGTGATGAGCTTTGCTATGCTTGAAGAATATTTCATCAGCCAAGGTCGCGAGTGGGAGCGCTACGCCTGGATCAAAGGCCGAGCAATAGCGGGCCCGCATGCACAAAGGGCGGTGATTATTGAACAAATAGCACAACCGTTCGTGTTTCGGAAATATCTGGACTTTGGCGCTTACGAATCCATGCGGGATTTACACGCGCAAATACGCCGGGAGGTAAATCGCCGCGAGACGCATGGGGATATCAAGCTCGGACCGGGCGGAATCCGTGAGATCGAGTTCATTGCCCAGTTGTTCCAGCTGATCCGCGGCGGGCGGGACGCCGATTTGCGCATCCGTTCTACACTCGCCACATTAGCGTTGCTGCGTGAAAAACAGCAACTGCCAGATAAAACTGTATTAGAGCTCACGGATGCTTATCACTTTCTGCGCAATCTTGAACATCGCTTACAGTATCTTGATGATCAACAAACGCAGATGTTGCCGGAAACGCATACCGATCAGCCGTTGATAGCGGTTTCCATGGGCTTCTCTTCCTATGGCGAATTTTTGCAGAGACTCGATACCCATCGCTGCAATGTTACCCGGCATTTTGAGGACATATTTGCTGCTCCACGCAAACCGCAAACTCATCACACCTTCGCATGGTTGTGGCCGGAAAGAAACGATGACGGGATCGAAGCCGAGGCCGCCACTACGCAACTGGTTACGATGGGATTTTCCAGTGCGGAAAAAATTGTGCGGCGCTTACAGGAGTTTCATGTAAGCACCCGATATCGCCAATTGCCGCAAGCGAGCAAAAAGCGGGTTGATGCGCTCGTCCCTGCCCTGATCGAAGTGGCTGCCAGGTTCCCCTCGGCAGACACTACACTCGAGCGTTTACTGCAGTTACTGGAAAACGTGAGCCGGCGCGCAGCCTATCTCGCGCTGCTGCTGGAGTATCCCCAGGCCTTGGAGCGGGTAGCCAAACTTGTCAGCATAAGCCAGTGGGCCAGCGAGTACTTGGGCAGGCATCCCATCTTGCTGGATGAATTGCTCAATCCTGCTGATCTTCAGGCCGCGCCGGATTGGTCTCGAGCCAGGGCAAGGTTGATTCAGCAATTAAACGAGGCGGGTGGACACGGAGGCAGTGATATCGAACAGCAAATGGATGTACTGCGGCATTTTCAACATGCTCAGGTATTTCAATTGCTCGCCCAGGACGTAGAAGGATTGCTGCCGCTGGAAACCCTGAGTGATTACCTGACCGATCTGGCAGATTTGATACTGGATGCCGTATTGGGCTTGGCTTGGTCAGGGTTGAGAAGAAAGCACCGGGATAAACCGCCTGCTTTTGGCATCATCGGCTATGGCAAGCTGGGAGGGAAAGAATTGGGCTATGCGTCGGATCTCGACATTATTTTTCTTTATGACGACAACCATCCCGATGCAGCCGAAATATACGCCAGGCTGAGTCAGCGCATCAATTCCTGGCTTACAAGTTACACTTCAGCCGGCCTGTTGTATGAGACCGATTTACGCTTGCGCCCGAACGGCAGCAGCGGTTTGCTGGTAAGTTCGGTCCAGGCTTTTGATCAATACCAGCGAAATCATGCTTGGGTTTGGGAGCATCAGGCATTAACACGGGCGCGGTTCGTAGCGGGAGATGTTCATGTAGGGGAAGCTTTCGAGCATACCCGCAAGGAAGTTCTTCGCCAGCCTCGCGAGCTGGAAAGCCTGAAGCGCGAAGTGTCGGCCATGCGGCAAAAAATGCTTGATGCCCATCCCAATTCCAGCGGGTTGTTCGACGTCAAGCACGACCGCGGTGGGATTATTGATGTTGAATTCATTGTGCAATACCTGATTCTGGGCCATGCCTGCGACCATCCGGAATTGACCAACAACATCGGCAACATCGCGCTGCTGCGGCTGGCTGGAAAACTTGGGCTTATCCAAAGGGAAACTGCGGAGCGAGCGCTCAGCGCCTATCGGGAATTCCGGCGAATTCAACATCGTTTAAGATTGAGCGGGGACTCGGGCTTTGCGGGAATACCATCAACGGAAAGCGAATCGCGAAAGTTTGCACGAGTTGAAGGAGGCTATTTGAAAGACGGGTCTTTGGCTGTATTGCGATTGTGGGATGAAGTATTTGGTACATCCCGTCTTTAGACGATCATCCTTGATCTGTGTTTATCTCTTTGCAAACGCGCTGTTGAATTTCAACGATAACTGCTGATATAGGGTGGAGTGGGTGCATACAGCCAGCGTTTTCATTTTTCAAGGAAAAATGCGTTAGAATACGCAATTCTCAATTCTCTCCGGAGTCCCTGAATGTCAATGTCTGACCGCGACGGCGTGATCTGGAGCGATGGAAAAGTAATTCCGTGGCGTGATGCTACCACTCATGTGCTTACCCACACCCTGCACTATGGGTTAGGCGTATTCGAGGGTTTGCGTGCCTATCAGACGCCCCGAGGCGCCGCGATTTTTCGTTTGCAGGAGCATACCGACCGTTTGTTTAATTCTGCACATATTTTCATGATGAAAATACCTTATGACAAGGCGACGCTGATGGAGGCGCAGCGCGATATGGTCAGGCAGAACAAGCTGGAATCGTGCTATATCCGGCCGATCGTTTTCTACGGTTCCGAAGCCATGGGTATTGCAGCGACGACGCTTTCTGTGCATGTCGCTATCGCAGCCTGGCCATGGGGCGCTTATTTGGGCACGGATGGCCTGGAAAACGGCATTCGTGTCAAGACGTCCTCATTCTCTCGCCATCATGTCAACGTCAACATGTGCCGCGCCAAGTCGGTCGCGACCTACGCAAATTCAATATTGGCTCATCAGGAGGTTGCGACTGACGGCTATGATGAAGCGCTGCTGCTGGATGTGGACGGCTATGTAGCGGAGGGAGCGGGCGAAAATATATTTATCATCAAGCATGGGAAGCTCTATACGCCGGATATGACTTCCTGCCTCGAGGGTATTACGCGTGCTTCCATTCTGGAGCTTGCCGAAGAAATCGGAATTCCGATAATCGAGAAGCGAATTACCCGCGATGAAGTTTATTGTGCTGATGAAGCCTTTTTTACCGGTACTGCAGCGGAAGTGACCCCGATTCGGGAACTTGATAATCGTAGAATCGGCAGCGGAAAACGTGGTCCGATAACCGAAAGGCTGCAAGCCATGTTTTTTGACTGTGCCAGAGGCAAGACTGAAAATCATGCCGAATGGCTCACCTATGTCTGATTCCGCTGATCTATATTTGATACGAGCTGAGAGAAACGATGCAGAATCACGCCAGCAATAATAAAGAGCGCCAAATAGAAATCACTACTGATGATTTACCGCTTCATTGCCCGATGCCATCAATGTTGTTATGGAATTCGCATCCTCGCGTGTTCTTGCCGATAGAAGGCACAGGCGAAGCACTATGTCCATACTGTGGTACGCGCTACACCCTTAAAGGGGGTGCGGCGTCAGGTCATCATTAACGAAAGCAAGTATTTGATTGCTGAAAACAGAAAGCCATAGTCCTGATCGGTGACTATGGCTGTTTTTTCAAGTATTAGTTGAGCTGTACCCAAATATTGCTATTCAACCTCACGCTACTCTAATGGACACATTCCCGCACGAAATTTTCAAGGCTTACGATATTAGAGGTATTGTCGGGAAAACACTAACCGCTGAAATCGTCGAAGCCATTGGTCAGGCTATCGGATCTGAAGCACGAGCACGCGGACTTGCATCGATAGCGATAGGGCGGGATGGCAGATTATCAGGCCCGGAACTGGCACAGGCACTTGCGAAAGGTTTGCAAAAAAGCGGTATCGACGTGATAGACGTCGGGATGGTAGCCACCCCCATGCTCTACTTTGCTGCCCATATGTTGTGTAATTATTCGGGTGTTATGGTTACCGGCAGCCACAATCCTCCGGAATATAATGGCTTGAAGATGGTATTGGGCGGTGAAACCTTGGCCGCCGAATCCATTCAAGCCTTGAGTGGGCGGCTTGAAAATAACGATTTTTTTTACGGCAGTGGCGACTATCACACGCACGATATTGCGGAAACATATCTCCAGCGCATAACCAGCGATGTGAAGCTGGCGCGTCCGATGAAAATCGTCATTGATTGCGGTAATGGTGTACCCGGCCGCTATGCGCCTACGCTATATCGTAGATTGGGATGCGAGGTAACCGAGCTGTTCTGTGAGGTCGACGGGACTTTTCCTAATCATCATCCCGACCCGTCCGTTCCCGAGAACTTGCGAGATCTGATTAAGGCTCTTAAGACTGCCGATGCGGAAATAGGTCTTGCCTTCGACGGTGATGGTGATCGTGTGGGGGTTGTAACCAAGAATGGCGCCATCATTTATCCCGATCGACAGTTGATGTTGTTTGCTGCCGATGTATTGTCCAGAAATCCGGGCGGGCGGATCATTTTTGACGTGAAATGTACTCGCAATCTTGCTCCCTGGATCAAGCAACATGGCGGCGAGCCTATCATGTGGAAGACGGGACATTCGTTTATAAAAGGCAAATTGAAAGAAACCGGTGCGTTGCTGGCTGGAGAAATGAGTGGACACATTTTTTTTAATGAACGCTGGTATGGATTTGATGATGGGCTTTATGCAGGTGCGCGCCTGCTGGAGCTACTCAGTTCCAAAACAGATATTAATCTTGCACTAAATGAAATCCCGGACGCCCTTAGCACGCCTGAATTGCAGATAAGATTACAGGAAGGTGAGAACTACCGCGTTATCGCGCAATTACAGAAAACTGCGCGCTTTGATAATCCTGAGCGTGTGATTACCACCGACGGACTACGTGTCGAATATAAGGACGGTTTTGGATTGGCGCGCTCATCCAATACGATGCCAGTGATCGTGCTACGATTTGAAGCCGACAGCGAGGCAGCTTTAAACCGTATACAGAAGGATTTTCGCAAGGTTATTTTGCAGGTCAAACCGGACGCAGAGTTGCCCTATTAGATAACCCTCCACAACAGCGTTCCCACTGTCCGGTTCAGTTATCAGGTCAGTGGACCGGAACGCTTCGCCGTCGCACTTGTTCGAAAGTTCGCTATTGCAGAGATAGAGAATATCGATTCTTCAACTTGCTCGACAGCACCGGTAATACTTGATATTGCGATGTATTATAATATTATGTGCGGGTAAGGGAATAGGGACACAAGGAGGTATTGTTGATTATTATGAACAGAGGAAAAAATACCAAGACTAGTGTTCTGTTTGTTTGCATGGGCAATATTTGTCGCTCTCCCACTGCGGAGGCTGTCTTCAGACATCAAGTTACCGCTGCCGGCTTTGAGAACGCCATCCACATCGATTCTGCCGGTACGCATGATTATCATATCGGTGCACCGCCGGACGCGCGCGCTCAGAAAGCGGCGGCGCAGCGAGGCTATGACGCAACCGGGTTGCGCGCCCGTCAGGTGGATGAAACGGATTTTGAGGTTTTTGACTATATTCTGGCGATGGATAAGGCCAATCTGGCCATACTCGAACGAGAATGTCCGCCCCAATACAGCCATAAGCTTGGGTTGCTGATGCAATACAGTGAGCGGTATTCGGAAGGCGTGGAGGAGGTGCCTGATCCTTATTTTGGAGGAAATCAGGGTTTCGAACACGTACTGAATTTGGTCGAGGAAGCGGGACGCGGATTGCTCATCCGGGTTCGTGGTGAAAAATAGCTGGCAGCCTCTGTCGGGCTTGAAGAATCGCGGCGAAATATGAACCGGCCAGACGCTTTGTAGTCGATTTCCTTAAAGTCCGACAGAGGCTAGAGAATGACGCCTGAACCAGTACTTCGCAGGTGCAGTAAAAAGGCGGGAGTGTTCTGTCCCGCCTTTTATCTTTTGCAAATATCGATTCCTATTTATGCGTTTCGACTTGCACCAACGGTTCGTCCTGGTTCACTACCGGAGGAGGAGGCGTTCTTTTTCGCCGCCGCTGCGGTAGCGCTGATTCTGTTGCCGCCTCGGCTTCAGCCGTTTTTATCTTCTCCGGTTGTGTTTCGATCATGATCAATCCACTCGCGACCAGGTTCAACGGTTCGATTACATCCGATCGTTGAGGCAATCGGGTTTCTTCCCGTTCTGATACAGGAGCCATAACCTCGATTTCGGCCGCGGCAGTTTCATTGTTTGTTTTGCCAATTTCAATCTCATCCGGAGACGGTTCCCGCATGGTTGTGATAGAGGCGGGTGGGCTTACGGTCGCCAGTTCCTTGATAGGCTCATGAGCAGGCACCTGAACGGTTTGCTGTTTATCCTGCTCTGTTTCCGGCTCAGGCACTATCGGAACAGGTAAGGCCGAGGTCGGCACTGCCGACACTGGCTGGGCCATCACGGGCATATTTACCGGCATGTTTTCATCCTCATGCAATGATTCAGGATGAGGACTGCCCGTTGACTCCGAAGGTGCCTCCGCCGCTTGCAGAGGAGGAAGGGTAAGGATGAGCGCCGACGCCTCTTGTGTTGATGCGGAAAGGGCTTCCGGAACAGGGCTTTCTTCACGCGCCGCTAGGTCAGCGTGCTGGGTGTGAGAATCTGCTACCGCTGGCTGTTTATTTTCATGGGACGCCCGCTCGGTGCGGTCACCTCGATCACGCTGTCTCCCACCACGACGTCTGCGGCGGCCACCATCTTCGCCCTGCTGCAAAGTCTCTTCAGCCACCGGCTGTTCTTCTGGCCGCGGCTTGAGGTCGGTTCGGATCTTCTCTTCGCGTGGTGGTCGCGGATGCTTTTTTTGAGTGGGCCGCTCACTCTGCAACTTCCCATCACTACGTTCCCCACGTTGAGGCGCAGCGTCCCGGGTAAGACTCGATGCATTAGCGGCTTCACTGCCATGCTCACCACGATCATCGCGCCCACGCTGAGTGACTCGCGGTGTTTTTTCGTGCTCAACATCGCGCGCTTCGCGCCCGCGTTCTCGACGGCCACGGCCGCGCTCTGCTCGTTGCAGGCCGGTCTTTATCTGTTCTGGCCGCACATTGTTTTCTGCCACGCCCATCTGTTTGAACCAGCTGAATATTCTATCCAGAAAAGAAAGCTGTTCAGGTTCATGATGAGATTTACGCTCACGTATCGGAGCGGGTTGCGGCGGAGTAATACCTCGGACGGCAGCTTGTTGCCGTGCCGGCTTGGCCTCTTGCGCAGCTGACGGTAACGCAATTTCGGTGGCCGGTTTCTCCACCATTTGATAGCTGGTTTGAATTTCACCCAGTTTCACATCGTCATGACGCAAGCGGGTGATGTTGTAGTTTGGCGTTTCGAGATGAATGTTCGGAATCAGTACTACGCTTACCTTTAATCGGGCTTCGATTGCATGAATTTCTGCGCGCTTCTCATTTAGTAGATAGGTGGCTACATCAACTGGTACCTGAGCGTGAAGCACGGCGGTATTTTCTTTCATCGCTTCTTCCTGAATTATCCTTAGAATATGCAATGCAGAGGAATCAGTGCCGCGGATGTGTCCGGTACCGTGGCAACGCGGGCAGGAGATATAACTACTCTCACCCAGCGAAGGACGCAGGCGCTGACGCGATAATTCAAGCAGACCAAAACGGGAAATCTTGCCCATCTGCACGCGTGCGCGGTCATAACGCAACGCATCGTGCAGCCGATTTTCCACCTCACGCTGGTTACGAGCGATTTCCATATCGATGAAGTCAATGACTACGAGTCCGCCCAGGTCGCGCAGGCGCAGTTGCCGAGCGATTTCTTCGGCGGCTTCCAGGTTCGTGTTGAGCGCAGTTTGTTCGATATCCGAACCGCGAGTGGCGCGCGCCGAGTTTACGTCAACCGATACCAGCGCTTCTGTATGATCAATAACGATCGCACCGCCCGAGGGTAGTGTGACTTGACGCGAATAAGCGGTTTCGATCTGGTGCTCAATCTGAAAACGCGAAAATAGCGGCACATCGTCGCGGTAAAGCTTGACCCGATTGACATTGGCCGGCATGACGTGGCTCATGAACTGGCACGCCTGCTCGTAGATACTTTCAGTATCAATCAGGATTTCGCCGATCTCCTGATGAAAGTAATCTCGTATGGCGCGGATTACCAGGCTGCTTTCCTGATAAATCAGGAAAGCGCCGCTTTGGCTGCTGGAAGCATCTTCAATGGCACGCCACAGTTGCAGCAGATAATTAAGATCCCACTGCAATTCTTCTTCACTTCGCCCTATTCCAGCAGTACGGGCTATAATGCTCATGCCGGAAGGAATGCTCAGTTGCGCCATGACATCACGCAGTTCCGCGCGGTCTTCGCCCTCTATGCGGCGCGATACGCCTCCGCCGCGAGGATTGTTGGGCATCAGGACCAGATAGCGACCAGCCAGGGAAATATAGGTGGTTAGTGCAGCTCCCTTGGTTCCGCGTTCGTCCTTGTCCACCTGAACAATGAGCTCCTGGCCTTCACGAAGCGCATCCTGGACGCGAACGCGTGCCGGGTCTGCATTTTCCTTGAAATAGGAGCGGGAAATTTCCTTGAATGGCAGAAAGCCATGCCGTTCGCCGCCGTACTCGACAAAAGCGGCTTCGAGGCTCGGCTCAAGGCGGGTAATAACTGCTTTGTAGATATTGCTCTTGCGTTGTTCCTTGCCGGCAGATTCAATGTCGAGGTCAATAAGCTTTTGACCATCAACAATGGCGACACGCAGTTCTTCCGGCTGTGTCGCATTAAATAGCATGCGTTTCATTTTATGCCCCCCGCGCTCTGGTCACGGGTAGATAGCCTACGCGCAAAGGGGAAAGTCCCCGACGCAGCGTATACGAGAGCTTTTAGTCAGGCAACTTTGTCATGTATGTCGGGCTGCTGGTGTAAGATGACTATTTCTCTGGCTTGTCACAGTGGCCCTGCTTTTCTGACAAGCAGAACCAGGAAATTAAGTTTCAATCAGGCTTCGACTATGGCTGCCCGCAAGCGGGCGCTACGAAACTGAAAACTGAAATCGACGTGTGCTTCGAGCGCGTAAATCCATTACTATCGCTACTTTAGTGGTGAGCGACGTTAACCAGATTTCGGGATTGGCTCTTATACCTCGGAAAAAATCCCATCAACAGCGCCACTTCACGCACCGGATAAAGGATAGGCTGGAACCCCGAATTGACAAGTATAAGTAGAACTAAGGATTTAGGCAAAGAATTTCCTCTGAGTCCGGCAGTTACAGAAATTATAGGCGAGGACAGTAAAGGCCAGCGTATCGATAATTTCTTGATCAAGCGCCTTAGAAACGTGCCTAAAAGTCATATCTACCAGCTATTGCGGAGCGGGCAGGTGCGACTTAACAGCAAGCGCATCAGTGCGGATTGCCATCTTCAACTGGGCGATATGGTACGTATACCGCCGGTGAGGATGGCGGAAAGAAATTCTCCACTCAAAAAGAAAGTAGCTGAAAGCCAGTTTATTCCGTTCGAAATTTTATTTGAGGATGAAGCCCTTGTCGTCATCAATAAACCTGCGGGAGTTGCGGTACATGGAGGCAGCGGCGTAAGTTTCGGTGTCATCGAGCAATTGCGTGCTCAGCATCCCGACTGGAAATTTCTGGAACTGGTCCATCGTCTCGACAGGGAGACTTCCGGGATTTTGCTCCTGGCCAAGAATCGGGCTGCGCTCGTTGAACTGCACCGGGTAATCCGTGCAGGGATGATGGAAAAGCGATATCTGACGCTGGTAAAAGGCAAGTGGCACAACACAAGACAAAGCGTCAAGCTGTTTCTCAAGAAATACGTGACGCCCGCAGGCGAACGGCGCGTGGTGGTGATTGCCGAGGGGAAGGGAAGCGAAGAGGGAAAGAGCGCTCACACCGTTTTTAATCTGAAAAAATCCTGGCAGAATTTCAGTTTGCTGGAAGCGGAGTTAAAAACGGGCCGTACTCATCAAATTCGCGTGCATCTCGCTCATCTGGGTTTCCCCATTGCGGGCGACGATAAGTATGGAGACTTCGCGTTGAACAGGGAGTTGATGAAGCGCGGTCCCGAACGAGGTCTCAAGCGCATGTTCCTGCATGCGTTTACAGTCGAAGTTACGCATCCGGTAACCGGGAGAAAGCTTCGTATTGAAGCGCCGCTGGCGGAAGATCTAAGCAAGTTTTTGCTTGAGCTGGATGCCGATACCACCCCTTTGTGCCCATAATAGGCTCGGCGGGAGCGATATACCTGATTTTTTCGACAGATGGAGCCTGCCAGGATTCTATCGCTGACTCATGCAAGAGGAAAAGTATGGGTTTGCGGAAATAGATGAGAAAGCGTAACGTTTCTGGTAGGCCCGGTTCCGCGCAGTTCGCTATATCACTTCATTTGAAGGGTTGAAATAACATGGCAGATTCAGAATCAGAAAATCGCACCGAAGGTTGGGAAAAGCAGGTGCTTGAAAAATTAGCGCTGTCTTCTTTGCAGGAACAACGCAAGGCGCGTCAATGGAGCGTATTTTTCAAATCGCTTACATTTATCTATTTGTTTATTTTGTTATTCATCTTTTCTGGCTGGTTCGGTGGGGACGATATGTCCATGTCCCGTAAACATACTGCCCTGGTCGAGTTGCGGGGCGTCATCTCCCCCGATAGCGTTAGCAGCGCTGATAATATTAATGCCGGCTTGCAACATGCATTCAAGGATGCAAAAACGCAGGGTGTGATTCTGCGTATCAACAGCCCGGGGGGGAGTCCGGTACAGGCGGGCTACATCAATGATGAGATCCGCCGTCTGCGTGCCGAGTATCCTGAAATTCCTCTTTATGCCGTGGTAGAAGATATCTGCGCATCCGGTGGTTATTATGTCGCCGTCGCCGCCGATAAAATTTACGTGGACAAGGCCAGTATGGTCGGTTCCATCGGCGTGCTGATGAACGGATTCGGTTTTACCGGCGCAATGGAAAAGCTTGGCGTCGAACGGCGGTTGCTCACGGCAGGGGAAAACAAAGGCTTTCTTGATCCTTTTTCGCCTACCAACCCCAGCCAGGAGGAATACGCCAAAAAAATGCTCAACGATATCCACGAACAATTTATCCAGGTGGTGAAGGAGGGAAGGGGGGTGCGCCTGAAGGAAACGCCCGAGATATTCAGCGGCATCGTCTGGACGGGTGAAAAAAGCATAGAGCTGGGGCTCGTCGACGCAATGGGCAGTGCGGACTACGTCGCGCGGGAAATTATCAAGGCCGAACGCATTGTGGATTACACGACCCGGGAAGGATTCAGCGAGCGCCTCGCTCGCCGTTTCGGCGCTGTAGCGGCGGAGGCGCTGATTACCACGGGAATCGGTGGAGGGTTGCGGTGATTACAATTTTGCCTGTCAGTCAACCCTGCAGCAAAAAGATAGCGGGTTTATTATGAATATCGGGTAAAGTATGTTTCCATTCTTTGACTGTTCTGGTTGAAATGAATTCATTTGCCAAGGTCAGATTGCAGGCGATGCAAAGAGCAGTGTCATCGCGGCAGTTAAAAAGAATGGATTCCAGTAACTTTTGGTTGCGATATGGCGTTTCGATAAATATCTGGGTTTGATCGCCAGTTATCGAATCTTTTTCCAGCTCAGCTATTTTTTTGGCGCGCCTGTTATTTTCAACGGGAAGGTAACCGTGAAAAGTGAAGCGCTGACCGTTCAATCCCGACGACATCAAAGCCAGCAGTATGGAGGATGGTCCTACCAGTGGCATCACCCGGATTTTTTTTTGATGAGCAAGGCGCACTAATCCCGCCCCAGGGTCCGCTACCGCCGGAGAACCCGCTTCAGACAAAAGTCCGATGTCGCTACCTTCGAGGAGGGGTGCAAGCAGTTTTTCATATTCCCTGGCGTGAGTGTGTTCATCCAATACCTGCATGCTGATTTGCTGTAATGGCAGGACGCAACCGATTTGTTTCAGAAATTGCCTCGCGGTTTTTGGATGCTCGACAATATAATGATCCAGCGCCGCTATGCATTGCCGGACAGCGGGGGGGATTATCCAGGTGATATCACATGGGCCCAAGGGAGCGGGAATGAGATAGAGAGTACCGGAATTCACACTATCTCTATCCCTTCGCGCGTCAGCATTTCCACCAGTGCAATCAGCGGTAACCCAATCAGTGCACTGGGATCCTCGCTTACTATATGTTCGATCAGCGCTATCCCCAATCCTTCCAGTTTGGCGCTTCCGGCGCAGTGATATGGATGTTCTCTATCGAGATAGTTGTCAATTTGCTGGTCGCTTAATTTTCGGAATTTGACGCGGGACGAGACGAGCCGTATCTGCATATTGTCTTTATCGCTATTAAGAAGGCTCAATGCAGTATGAAACACTACCTCTTTTCCGCGGATGAGGCGCAACTGCTGGGTGGCATTTGCATGATTGAGTGGTTTGCCGAGTTGAATCCCTCCCAATACCGCCACCTGGTCAGCGCCTATGATCAAGGCACCAGGGTAACTTACGGCAACCATGCGAGTCTTTGCGGCCGCCAAGCGCAAGGCAGTAGTGTCAGGACTCTCTCCAGCCAGCGGAGTTTCATCTATTTCCGGATTATAAACTTCAAATGGAATTTGCAGGCGCCGAAGCAGTTCGTGGCGATATATGGAACTGGATCCCAATACAAGTGGCTGGGCAATTTGTTGTGTTTTCAAAGTTTATCTTTATCAGGTTTTTGACACTCAGAGGCAAAAAATATATTATGCGCGCCGTATACCGTATACATACATGCACACAAAAATACATGCCCGCGAGATTTTAATCTTAAATACGCAAATTTATCAATTGAACAGCATTGACGGATGAAATTGAAGCAGCGTAGCGGGCGATACGCAAAAGAGAATATTCACATTTTCATTTTATAAAAAAGATTTCTACTCTTATGGCGGTACGGCTCATCATTGATGCTCTCGATTTTGCCCGTAATGCCGAAGCGCATCATGGTAAAATCGCACTGTCCGAGTTCGAGCGGTTACAGGATTATCTGACGTCCGGGGGCGGCGAGTTGCAGTACGCGATTACTGGCGCGCTAGACATAAATGCCAGGCCGCTCCTGAAAATAGATGTTCAGGGGTCGATAAATCTCCGTTGCCAGCGTTGTCTGGGGGAATACGGATATGTGCTGGATTTGCAGGCGTATCTGCTGCTGGCGCAAAATGAAAATGAGCTGTGTCGCCTTGATGAAGATGAATCAGTCGAGTGTGTTCTGGCGACCCCCGACATGGATGTTGTGGCGCTGATTGAGGATGAAATAATCCTGAGTTTGCCAACTTCCCCACGTCACGGGGAAAGTGAATGTTCGATCAAGCAGGATAGTAAGGACACGGCAGGGGAAAGATCTCTTTTTGCTGCACTGGCGGCACTGAAAAACCTGCATTGAAAATATATTTAAGGAGCTGAATACCATGGCAGTCCAACAGAATAAGAAATCCCCATCCAAGCGCGGCATGCACCGTTCGCATGATTCTCTGACCAGTTCGCCGTTGACGGTAGATCCCGGCACTGGCGAAGTACATTTGCGTCACCACATCAGTCCGACGGGTTATTACCGGGGCAGAAAGGTCGTCAAATCAAAAGGAGATTAAATCGCCCCGCCGTTCAGGGGATATTAAATTTATCCCCATCTCAAGGGCGTCCCAAAATTGAATATCACCGTAGCTGTAGACTGCATGGGTGGCGATCACGGCCCTCATGTGACGGTTCCTGCAGTCGTCGAGTATCTCCATCGTAACACCGGAAGTGACATCATTCTGGTAGGGCTGCCCGACGTTATCGAAGCTGAATTGCGCGTCGCCAAGGCTGCACTTGGCCCCCGGTTGAGGATTCAGGCCGCAAGTGAAGTAGTGGGCATGGACGAGTCGCCGGCGCTGGCGTTACGCGGCAAGAAAAACTCCTCGATGCGAGTTGCTATCAATCTGGTAAAGAGCGGTGAAGCACAGGCGTGTGTCAGCGCGGGTAACACCGGCGCATTGATAGCAACTTCCCGGTTCGTGCTGAAAACACTTCCTGGAATCGATCGACCGGCTCTGGCTGTGGTATTGCCCACCATAAAGGGACACACATATGTCCTCGACTTAGGCGCCAATGTGGATTGTAACGCGGAGCATCTGCTTCAATTCGGGTTGATGGGGGCCACGTTGGTTTCTTCCGTGGAAAATAACGAGAAGCCCAGCATCGGCTTGCTGAATATAGGCGAGGAAGAGATCAAGGGCAACGAGGTAGTGAAGCGGGCAGCAGAGCTGCTACGTAACAGCGGACTTAATTTTTACGGCAATATCGAGGGTAACGACATTTATAAAGGAACAACCGATGTGGTTGTGTGCGACGGATTCGTGGGGAATGTGGCCCTGAAAACGTCGGAAGGGGTGGCGCAAATGCTTTCCACTTACTTACGTGAGGAATTCAGGCGCAATCTGTTCACGAAATTTGCGGGACTCATTGCCTCGCCAGTCATTAATGCATTCAAGCGTCGAGTGGATCACCGCCGGTACAATGGCGCCAGCTTGCTGGGATTGCGTGGGGTCGTCATTAAAAGCCATGGCTCGGCTGATAGTCACGCGTTTGGTTTTGCTATTGCCCGGGCGGTGGATGAGGTTCGCGGCGGAATGCTGAATCACATCAGCGAACGCGTTGCGCAACTGCCACATCATCCGGAAAACTCATCCTCATATCCTCGGCCCCTGGCAGAAGAGAAGCGCGCATGATGTACTCCAGGGTCATCGGGACGGGCAGCTATCTGCCCGAAAAAATTCTCACCAATCGTGATCTTGAGCAAATGGTGGATACCAGCGACGAGTGGATACGCAGTCGCACCGGTATCGCGCAGCGGCACATCGCTACGGATGACCAGATGGCGAGCGATCTTGCGCTCAATGCCAGCCGTGAAGCAATGAAGGCAGCGAAGGTTGATGCTGGAGAGATCGATCTGATTATTGTTGCCACCACCACGCCGGACGTAATTTTTCCCAGTACAGCCTGCATTCTGCAGGATAAGCTCGGTGTGAAGGATTGCGCCGCATTTGACGTACAGGCGGTGTGCAGCGGCTTTATCTATGCGCTTGCCACCGCCGATATGTTTATTCGTGCAGGAAAATATCGTACGGCTTTGGTCGTAGGGGCCGAAGTCTACTCACGCATACTCGACTGGAGCGACCGCAGTACCTGCGTGCTATTTGGCGACGGCGCGGGTGCTGTTGTACTCACCCGGAGCGATCGCCCGGGAATAATTTCAAGCCACTTACATGCGGACGGAAGCTATAAAGATATTCTGACGGCGCCTGGGAGTTTTTCTCGTGGCAGGATTCAAGGCAGCCCGTTTGTTATGATGGAAGGCAATGCAGTCTTCAAATTTGCTATAAAAGTTCTGGAAGATGTGGTACGCGAGGCCTTGGCGGAAAACAATCTGGAGGTGTCCGATATTGATTGGTTGATTCCCCACCAGGCTAATATCCGTATCATTATTTCCACTGCAAAAAAATTGGGTATACCAATGGAGAAGGTGGTTGCCACGCTAGACAAGCATGGCAATACTTCAGCCGCCTCCATTCCGTTGGCATTGGATGTTGCCGTCCGAGATGGCCGCATTCAATCCGGTCAGCATGTACTGCTGGAGGGTGTAGGAGGAGGATTTACCTGGGGAGCGGTATTAATTTCATGGTAGAAGCTGCTAACCTCTGCGTAAATCACAAGAAGCTTGTTTTTACCAACTGATTATCCCTCGCTTTTATTGTTTGTCGCAATAAGGCACTAGAAGAATGCTATTCCCTAATTTAATACGGCACTATTATCCCGATTTTACTCCCATCCAAAGATATCAAGGAATTATCAGCCGATTCTGTTCAAATGAATGCGGGCAACAATGACTGCTTCCGTAAAATTTGCATGTGTTTTTCCTGGGCAGGGCTCGCAATCAATAGGCATGATGAAAGGTTATGCTGATTTTCCTGTTGTGCGTGAAACCTTTGACGAAGCATCTTCTGTGCTCGGGCAGGATTTTTGGACGCTGGTCAATGATGGTTCGTCCGATGAGCTTAATCTGACGGTTAATACTCAACCGCTGATGCTGATGGCCGGGATCGCGGTGTATCGAGCTTGGCGGAGCCTGGGGAACGTGAACCCGGTACTCATGGCCGGCCATAGCTTGGGAGAATATACCGCCCTGGTGGCGTCGGGCGCCCTGGCTTTTTCGGATGCGCTGCCCTTGGTGCGTTTTCGAGCTGACGTAATGCAACAGGCCGTACCGGAAGGTACGGGTGCCATGGCGGCAATTCTCGGACTTGACGATGAGGTGGTGGAAGCGCTTTGCGACGAAATCACAAACTCTTCATGTGGAGAATTGCTGGAGCCGGCAAATTTTAATTCACCTGGGCAGATAGTGATTGCCGGCCACAAAAGTGCGGTGCTGCGCGGGATGGAACTGGCCCGGTCTAAAGGCGCAAAGCGGGCGCTGATGTTGCCTGTAAGCATACCGTCGCATTGTTCCCTGATGAGCCTGGCGGCTGACAAGCTGCATAAGCGGTTAGAACCGCTCATGCTCCAGTCGCCGGAAACTCCACTGTTGCATAATGCTGATGCGCAGCGGCACGAAAATACGGAAGGCATTAAAAAAATTCTGATACGGCAATTATGCAGCCCGGTGCGCTGGACCGAAACCGTTCGTTCTTTTGCTTCCTCCGGCGTTACCCACGTGGTGGAGTGTGGGCCAGGAAAAGTGCTGTCTGGGCTTAATAAACGCATAGATGCAAATTTGCAGAGCCTGGCGCTCGCCGATAGCGTAGCGCTTCACCATGCGGCCGACATATTGTTGTAGGTTGCAATACCATTGATGAGCCTTGCGGCTTTTATAGCGCAGAGGTTATCGTTGTTGATTTGACTGGGCGAACTGGAGAATAATGCTGCAAAATCAAATTGCTTTCGTAACTGGTGCCAGCCGGGGCATAGGGCGGGCCATTGCGCTTGAGCTGGCTAGACAAGATGCCGTTGTGGTAGGCACCGCCACCACTGAGGGAGGGGCTCAGGTCATTAGCGGCTACCTCAAGGAGGCGGGCCTCAAGGGCGCGGGCATGATATTGAACGTAAACGATGCTGCGCAGATTGAAAGCGTTCTTAAAGCTGTACAAGAGGAATTTGGCGATATCGCAATCCTGGTGAATAATGCCGGCATCACTCGCGACAACTTACTTCTTCGAATGAAAGATGAGGAATGGGATGAAATCATGGAAACGGATCTCAAATCAGTATTCCGTTTGAGCCGCGCTGTGCTTAGAGCCATGATGAGGGCCCGTTATGGGCGCATAATCAATATCTCCTCTGTAGTAGGCTCTACCGGAAATATGGGTCAGGCTAACTATGCCGCTGCCAAAGCCGGCATATCTGGCTTCAGCAAATCTTTAGCGCGTGAAGTGGGTAGCCGCAATATTACTGTCAATTGTATTGCACCCGGTTTCATAGAGACTGACATGACACGCTCTCTCACCGAAAAACAACAGCAACTTCTGCTCCAGCAAGTCCCTCTGGGCAGATTGGGGCGTCCGGAAGAAGTCGCTTCTGCAGTCGCTTTCATTGCGTCGCCAGGCGCAGCGTATATTACCGGCGCAACTCTTCATGTGAATGGCGGAATGTATATGGATTAATAGGGCATCCATAAATTTTTTGCCATTCAACCGTAAATTACCAAGGAAACCCCTTTATGAACCAGGTTGATTACTTTTGAGCTTCAAAGCGTTCAGATTTTATTAATGCCAAAAACTTGCTAGAATGACGGCGTTTTTCTTACCGGAAGAGGTATTTAGATGGAAAATGTAGAGCAGCGTATAAAAAAAATAGTGGCTGAGCAGTTAGGAGTGAATGAGGCCGACGTCAAGAGTGAATCTTCTTTTGTGGATGACCTGGGTGCCGATTCGCTTGACACCGTAGAGCTGGTTATGGCACTGGAAGAAGAATTCGAGTGCGAAATCCCTGATGAACAGGCAGAGAAAATCAATACTGTTCAGCAGGCTATCGACTACATCAATTCCCACAGCAATTAATTTTTGCTTCAAGCACATCCTAATCGGAGCCACCTTGTCCAAGCGTAGGGTAGTTATCACCGGACTGGGCATGATTTCGCCTGTCGGTAACACCGTCTCAGATGCGTGGACTAACGTTCTCGCTGGAAAATCCGGCATTACACGAATTACTCGTTTTGATGCTTCCGCATTTGCTTCTCAGATAGCTGGAGAAGTAAAGGATTTTGACGTTACGGAGTATCTTTCCGTTAAAGACGCGCGTCGTATGGATATCTTCATCCACTACGGTATGGCGGCAGCAATCCAGGCGGTCCGGGACGCAGGTATTGACGATATAGCCAGTACCCGTCTTGATGCCGAGCGTGTTGGTGTCAATATCGGTTCCGGCATCGGCGGTTTACCGATGATCGAGGCCACGCACGATGTTTATCACGCTGGCGGTCCGCGCAAGATCTCTCCATTTTTCATTCCCAGCACCATCATAAACATGATTGCGGGTAACTTGTCCATTATGTTTGGCTTCAAAGGACCGAATCTCGCCATTGTCACTGCCTGTACCACCGCCACCCACTGCATCGGCGACTCAGCTCGGCTGATCGAGTATGGAGATGTGGATGTGATGGTGGCGGGTGGTGCTGAGTCATGTGTTACGCCACTGGCTATTGGCGGCTTTGCCTCGGCGCGGGCGCTGTCGACCCGCAACGACGATCCTGTTACCGCCAGTCGGCCATGGGACAAGGGTCGGGATGGCTTTGTTCTGGGGGAAGGCGCCGGGATCCTGGTTCTGGAAGAACTGGAGCATGCCAAACGTCGCGGCGCCAAAATTTACGCTGAGCTAGCCGGCTTTGGCATGAGCGCGGACGCCTACCATATGACAGCACCCTCGGAAGATGGAGAAGGTGCCGCGCGCTGTATGAATAATGCACTTAGAAATGCAGGGATGAATTCCACAGAAGTGGACTATATCAACGCGCACGGCACCTCGACGCCATTGGGAGATATAGCGGAGACTGTCGCGGTGAAGCGCTGCTTTGGCGAACACGCGAAAAAACTTGTAGTGAACTCTACAAAATCGATGACCGGACATCTGCTCGGCGCCGCTGGCGGGATCGAAGCCATATTTAGCGCCTTGGCCTTATATCACCAGGTGGCGCCGCCCACTATTAATATTTTCGATCAGGATCCCCAGTGTGATCTGGATTGCGTTCCCAATACCGCTCGGAAAATGGAAATTAACGCGGCAATGTCAAACTCGTTTGGCTTTGGCGGCACAAATGGTACACTCATTTTCCGTAAAGCCTGATTTTCCCGGCTAAGGAATCTAAACCAGGGAATCTATAAACGAAGGAATCTATAAAAGTGGGCCAGATCGTGCAGGCGGAGTAATGCCTTTCGAAGCAGGCGCCATCCCGGGGGAAAAGCGAACTCCAGAAGCCCGGCAACCGCATCCAGATTTGCTATCGTGCTTCGCGGACCTCTCGTGCAGCGTCAAGGAGTGTCCTTTCGGCATCGAGCTGGCAACGCCGTCCGTAAGTTACTTGTCTTTCGGTTACGGTAAAATGGTCCATCCACTCCGTCATACTCCTGGCCCTCCCTCGCTCGCTTCACGCGTTTGCGATCATCCCGATTTTGCCAACCGAGCTGCCGGCCGAGCGCTTCATGGACTTATTCAGAGGTTCTTTTGCGTACGCTAAAACGCTTGATCTTTCTTGCCTTTGCCGGAGTCTTGCTGTTCACTGGATGGCTCGCTTACCAACTTAATGTCCCCGTTCAGCCCCCTACGGTCCCTTACGAATTTTCCATCAAGCCGGGCAGCAGTTTAAAAAGCATCGCAAAGCAATTAGCCGATGCAGGCATTTTGCCGGACATGTGGTCCTTTGTCTTGCTGTCGCGGGTAATGGGAGTTGCATCATCGGTCAAGGCGGGCGATTATGAGATTGGTCGCAGTATTTCGCCGCTGCAATTGCTTGAACGTATCACCAGTGGTGACATCAATCAGACCGAGATCAGATTCATAGAAGGCTGGACCTTTTCTCAGCTCAGGCAGACGCTGGATGAGCATCCGGCTCTTCGGCACGACACTGCCGGTTTGACCAGCGGCGAAATTCTGCAACTGATCGGCGCAACCGAAACCGCAGCGGAAGGATTGTTTTTTCCCGATACCTATTTTTTTGCACGTGGCAGCAGTGACGTGGCAATTTTGAAACGCGCCTATCACGTGATGCAGAACCATATGGCCAAAGCGTGGGCCGAGCGCTCGGCAGATCTGCCGCTGGCAAGCCCCTACGAGGCCTTGATTCTCGCTTCAATCGTCGAAAAAGAAACCGGAAAGGAAAGTGATCGCGGCCTGGTGGCTGGTGTTTTCCTCAACCGGTTGAGACTAAACATGCTGCTGCAAACCGATCCCACCGTTATTTATGGTCTTGGTGACAAATTTGATGGCAATCTCCGAAAAAAAGACCTTTTAACTGATCAGGAATACAATACTTATACTCGCCGCGGCTTACCGCCAACGCCCATCGCTTTGCCGGGACTGGCCTCCATTCAGGCTGTATTCAATCCCGCCACGACGAAAGCGCTCTATTTTGTCGGCAAAGGAAAGGGCGAATCGCACTTCTCCAATGATTTGGCGGAGCATAACCGCGCGGTATCAAGATATCAAAAACAATAGCGCCAGAACGCGCTCATTCATAATGTATTTAATCGCGGAAAAAAATACGGTGGAACTGACGGTCCATCCAATGCTTGCCTGGACTCCGGTCGATGATTTCCTCTATTTATTAAAAGTAAATTGACATTACCATCTTCAAAAGTAGAATGGCGAGTTATCAATAAACAACAAAATGGGGCCAGGTTGCAATGTTCAACCTCGGCTGAACATTGAAAATACCGCAGCTCTCCCCCAACTCCGCCTCCAAATCAATTAAATTCTATCAGGAAGATTAATGAGTCATACATTATATGAAGCGTCCGTCTTGCGCATCCAACGCTGCGAATTAGCTGTTCCCGGTTCGAACCCCGGCATGTTTGAAAAGGCGTTGAAAAGTGGCGCGGATTTCATCTTCCTCGATCTTGAAGACGCAGTTGCTCCCGACGACAAGTTGACCGCGCGCAAAAACGTTATCGAAGCGCTCAATGATCTGGCCTGGAAAGCGCACGGCATTACCGTCTCGGTACGCATAAATGGTCTGGACACGCAATTCATGGTGCGCGACGTGGTGGATCTGGTCGAGAAAGCAGGCGATAAGGTGGATACCATATTAATTCCGAAGGTAGGAGTTTATTCTGATGTCTATATGGTTGAAGCCATGCTGAACCAGCTGGAAATGCAACAAGGGCTAAAAAACAGAATTGGTATTGAGGCGTTGATCGAAACCGCTTTAGGAATGGCAAATGTAGAAGATATTGCACGTAACGGCGCCACAGGCCGCCTTGAAGCACTACATTTCGGGGTGGCTGATTATGCTGCCAGTAATCGCGCCAGGACGACAAATATTGGGGGGCTCAATCCGGACTACCCGGGTGATCAATGGCATGCCGCCATTAGCCGCATGACCGTGGCGTGCCGTGCCTTTGGGTTACGTCCTATCGATGGCCCGTTTGGTGATATAAAAGATCCGGATGGCTTCAAATTAGCGGCGAGAAGAGCCGCGGCATTAGGTTGTGAAGGCAAATGGGCTATCCATCCTTCTCAAGTCGCACTCGCCAACGATGTATTTACGCCGCCTGCTGCGGAAATCGAAAAAGCACAACGAATTCTGGATGCTTTAAAAGAGGCGGCCGCTCAAGGTAAAGGCGCAGCTGCATTGGATGGCCGACTTATCGACGCCGCTTCCGCAAGGATGGCCAACAACGTAGTCAAAATGGCGGAGGCAATGCGCGCTAAAGGCGTGTAATGCACTTTCGAGGCCGCGTTTAGCGGCCTTTTTCTTTGTTGGTCGTTGATTTATCAGGTTATGGAATTGCGGGAAACCATTTCTATTGAAAACAGTAGCTGCACCGAAGTCCCATCTGTACATGGCCAGTTTCCAGCCATCATTGCCCGGTATGATAGCGCGTTAAGAGGGTGGTGCCCGTGAATCTTATTTTGTTTCGGCTGTGGCAGCATCGTAGGGGTGGTTCGTGCCTTCAAAAGTGATCAATTCAGCACCGGGACCGTTAAGACGGGCATGGTTCTCATCGATTGGCGTAGTGTGTTCTGCTGAACAGCCTCATGAGATAACCGGATAAAACTATTTGACAATAAAATAAGGTGATGCATTTTGGATATACACGAATATCAGGCGAAAGAGATTCTGACGAAATATGGCGTTAAGATCGCGGAAGGCGGTCTGGCTTACAGCCCGGATGAAAGCGTGCAGCGGGCTAGAGAAATTGACGGGAATGTTTGGGTAGTAAAAGCACAAATTCATTCAGGAGCGCGCGGTAAAGCCGGTGGTATCAAGATCTGCAACACGCATGATGAAGTTAAAGCGGCTGCGGAAGAATTATTGGGAAAATATTTGATAACTCATCAAACCGGGCCGATGGGTAAAATTTGCTCAAGGGTTTACGTTGAAGCAGGGACGCAAATTGCCAAAGAAATCTATCTTTGCTTTTTGATCGATCGGAGTTCAGAGCGGGTCGTCATGATAGGTTCTGCCCGAGGCGGAATGGAAATCGAGGAGTTGGCTGAAACAGATCCTGATGCCATAAAAAAAGTTTACATTGAGCCCTCTGTCGGTCTCCTGGATTTTCAAGCGCGGGAGATGGCTTTTGCGCTAGGGTTGGAAGCTTCGCAATTAACCCATGCTGTCAAAACGATAAAAGGTTGTTATCGCGCGTTACGCGATCTCGACGCGAATATGCTGGAAATCAACCCCCTGGTTGTTACGGCTAGCGGCGAACTCATCGCGCTGGATGCAAAAATGAGCTTTGACGACAATGCCCTGTTTCGACGTCATGAAGTTGCTGAATTGCGCGATAAAACTCAGGGAGACCCGCGGGAGATGGCGGCTGGCGATCAAGGACTGAGTTATATCGGACTGGATGGCGACATCGGTTGCGTGATTAACGGCGCCGGTCTGGCCATGGCTACCATGGATATGATTCAGTTGGCTGGCGGAGAGCCAGCAAATTTTCTTGACGTTGGCGGGGGTGCATCTGCTGAGCGTACAGAAAAGGCCTTTCGTCTGGTATTGGCCGATAAAGGGGTTAAGGCAATATTGGTCAATATATTTGCCGGGATCAACCGTTGCGACTGGATCGCGGAAGGCGTCGTGCATGCCGTAAACAATATTGGTATTAAAGTCCCGCTGGTTGTGCGCTTATCAGGTACAAATGTTGAGGAAGGTCAGCGCATCATTGCTGAGAGCGGCCTCCCCATTATCACGGCGAAAACGTTGGCGGAAGCTGCGGATAAAGTTGTCCAGGCCCGTAATGAGGTGATTGCGAAAGAATGTAAAGGAATGTAAATGGCTATTTTAATTGATGAAAACACGCGCATTATAATTCAGGGCTTTACAGGTAAAACTGGTACTTTCCATGCGCAGGACATGATCAACTACGGTTCAAACGTGGTGGGAGGCGTAACCCCCGGCAAGGGCGGACAGCAACACCTGGGTCTACCCGTCTTCAATACGGTAAAGGAAGCTGTGGAACAAGTCGACGCCGACGCCACCATCGTATTTGTGCCACCCGCGTTTGCAGCGGACTCGATCATGGAAGCGGCGGAGGCCGGTATCAGATATTGTGCGGCTATTACTGACGGGATCCCCACACAGGATATGATGACGGTCAAGAACTTTTTGCGGCGTTTTTCTATCGAAGATAGGATGGTGCTTACAGGCCCGAATTGTGCCGGTACGATCAGCCCAGGCCGGTCAATGCTGGGGATCATGCCCGGGCACATCTATAAGAAAGGTAAAGTCGGGGTTATCGGGCGGTCTGGAACGCTAGGTTATGAAGCAGCGGACCAGATGAGGATTCTGGGTATCGGCATATCTACGTCGGTAGGCATTGGCGGAGATCCGATTATAGGCAGCTCCCATCGTGATATCCTGGAAAAATTTGAAGAAGATCCTGAAACCGAAGTAGTCGTCATGATTGGCGAAATCGGGGGGCCGCAGGAAGTTCAAGCCGGTATTTTTGCCAGAGATCATATGAGCAAGCCGGTGATTGCCTATATCGCAGGCTTGACCGCACCTGAAGGTCGTCGCATGGGGCATGCCGGCGCGATTATCTCATCTCCGGGCGAAAGTGCGGCAGAAAAAGTCGCTATGCTGAGAGACCTTGGTGTCACAATCTGTCCGACGCCTTCTGCCATTGGTGAAACAGTTGCAGCGGTATTGTCCAGAATGTAACTTCTACGCGAATCATGGCGAATCATGGTATTGCCAGATGTGATTGAGAGCGAGGTTTAAAAATGGCAATCTGGATAACGGCGTTAAAAATCATTCCCTGGGGAAGCGTGCTGGAATCCGCGCCCCATATCGTCAAAGCGGCGAAACAGGTTTTTTCCGCGGCAAAGTCCGATCCGGGCAGTTTTGCGGAGGCTTCAAGCTCGCCAATGGGCGACGGGTCGGTTAATCCGGATAAGCTGGATAAACGGGTTCGTCTGTTAGAGGCAAAAATCATCGAATTGAGCAATGAACAGAGGTCGTCTGCTGAGCTGATCAAATCGCTCGCCGAACAGAATGCACTTGTCGTTGAGGCTATCGAAGTTTTTCGGGTCCGGGTAAAGATTCTGCTGATTGCATGTATTTCATTGGTTGGCGTGCTGGCCGGTTTCGTATTCTGGCTGGCGACGAGATAATGTCCGGGTCTTGAACGTTTCCTCTAAACCTGCATCTTTTTCCTCCTGTGATTTTTCCAACTTCGTATTGCATATCTCTCGCGGCTACTCCAGCCGTTTGTTCGCGCTTTTTTTCGGAATGACAGGCTCGGACAGATCATTTGTACAGGCGCGGACAATTTATTTGTTCGCTACGTCGCCCTCAATTTTCTTGACACGAAGTAGTTGTACGTTTAGGCTACGCGGTGTTTTAGGGAGGCCTTGGGGATAGTCCTGGGGGTTTTACAGAAAAGACA